>JACPWA010000182.1 GCA_016191565.1 Simkania negevensis
GATGCAAAAATTCTTGGAGTAGAGGGATGGCAGGGCATAGCAAGTGGGCCAACATCAAGCATAAGAAAGAAAGAGCCGATGCGAAAAAGGGAAAAATTTTCTCACGGATCGTAAAAGAGATCATGAGCGCAGTAAAGCAGGGGGGAAGCGATCCAAAGTCAAACCCAAAACTCCGCCTTGCTTTGCAAAAGGCTAGAGTTGCTAATCTTCCTTCAGAAAATATTGAACGAAATATCAAAAAAGCTTCCAGCAGTGATCAGACAGATTTTAGTGAGATGACCTACGAGCTCTATGGACATGGAGGGGTAGGGATTGTAGTGGAGGTAATGACCGACAATCGGAATCGGATTTCTTCTGATATGAGAATTGCAACCAATAAAAAAGGGGGCACTATCGCTTCTCCCGGTTCAGTAGTATTTAATTTCGACCGGAAAGGGGTGATCCAAGTTTCTCCAGAAGGAAAAAAGGAGGAGGAGCTTTTTATAGCGGCAATCGATGCAGGGGCAGAGGATTTTGACCTTGCCGAAGGGGTCTACATGGTGATCACCCCTCCTGAGAAACTCTATGAAGTAAAAGAGCGGCTCGATCAGCAGGGAATTATTTCCCTTGAGACAAGTCTAGAAATGCTTCCTAAACATTCGGTGGAGTGCGACGAGGAAACAAGGGCGGCGAATCAGGCGCTGATCGATTATCTTGAAAACCTCGATGATGTCGATGCTGTTTTTCACAACATGGCAGAGTAGTACAAAGCACGGTTACAAACTGCAGTTTTTAATCGTGCTTGGTATAATCTTGCTTTTAAAGCAAAGTCATTCCTATAATCTCTTTCATGACTGCTATCCTTTCCATAACTTTTCCTGCTCCTCTTTGCACTGTTATTCGAGAGTATACTCTGGAAGCGAAGGACTCTTTTTTTGCTAGACTGCTTGAAAGTACAGTTCACCATCTTATAGAACAAAGAAAAAGAAATGTCACCTCTCTTCTTGAGTTTACCAATGATAAAGAGAGAGAAGAGGCCTGTATGGTGGCGGGAGAGTTCGGAGATCCTTTGTTAGGAAAGGCTTTAAAATCGAAAGGAATCTCGATCAATTTTGCGCAGGCGAAGTGGAAAAAGCGTTTTAAGGCAGTACTAGCGAGACAAGACAGAGGAGGAGAAATCCTGTTTTGCCTCGACAAAAATCCCGATCTTCAGATGTGGTGGCACTATGCACTTGAATATGGTCATCTTCCCCTCCTTAAGACTCTTCAGTTCAAAGGTTGCAATGTCCATTCTCCCTTAAGTCGCCCTCTTCTTGGCCATCGAGAGCTGTATTATTGGGGAGGGCACATGCAAGAGATTGCTCTTTCTGAAGATGTGACCTATCCCATTACTCGGGTGACTCAGGAGGGATGGGTCGAAACAGTTAAGTGGCTCCTTACGTTTAAGGTGAGAATTGATGTACAAGGAGAGATGGAAGATACCCCCTTTCAGATTGCTTGTGCTGGAAAGAAAAAAGAGCATACGGAGATTCTTTCCCTTTTTCTCAATGTGGAAATTGATCTTGAAAAGTTTAAAAGCCTTTGCTCAGGACAAACCCCTCTTCAAGTAGCCAAAAAGGCTGGTAATGTAGGTACCATTGCTCTTATCGAGGCTACTCTTCTCAAAGCTTAAAAACTCACCTTACCTGGGCTTTGTACATTTAAAAACTTTGACTTCTGCAAGTTTTTGGTTCTCTCCGATTTGTAATTTTTCAGCCGGCTTTATCCAAGCCTGTCTGAAAAATTACAAGCCGAATATAATCAAAAACTTATCGAATTCAAGGTTTTTAGATGTACAAAGTCCAGCTTACGCAAAAA
>JACPWA010000213.1 GCA_016191565.1 Simkania negevensis
GGCAGGCAACTCTCAAAAAGTTGCAAAGTCGAGTTAATGTGATTCGCCTCGATTTTATTTCACTTTGTTCGAATTAGAATTCGAAGGCAAGATCGAAAGATACCCCTTGGTACTGGAGATCTCCACTTATGAAATTGGGCGTAATGAACGTCTCGGCACCGGAATCTCCAAGCGATACATTTATATTGAATAGCTTATTCTGGTCGAACCAATACCCCATAGTATAAAATGCTCCCAAGGAAACTTTATACTGCTCGTTGTGAAAGAAGGTTTGCCATTGGATGCCAAGCTTCCCTTCCAGGTTGGGGATGATCTGATTTTGATTCTGTTTGGTGTTGTAGATACTATCGAGGGTGAAAGCCGGGTCTGGGATGATGAATCCATTGACCTTTTCTTTCGAGTGGAAATGTCCATAGATCAAAGAGCCTGAAAAACTTCCTAGAATACACCAGTCGGTGCCCATGAACCACTGTAGATCGGTTCCAATTCTTAACCCACCTCCGGAGAAATCGGTGTGGTTTTTAAAGGAGGTGTCTTGGAGAATTAAAAGCCCGTTTAAGGAGTGGGCTCCATGGTATTTAGCCTGGAAGTGTTGATCGATCCAAGCTCCGCGAAGTCCGACGGCAGGTTTTACAGCGATATACTTGCCGATGAAATAACTCCTGCTCAGCATCAGATCCAATGTGTTGAAGTTGAGTTTCCAATGGGCGGAGGCTTTATCTGCGCTGCTTCCGATGAAGTAGGGAAAAAGGTAGGGTTTTAGACTCGAGGTTCCCAAAAGGGGATCATCGGTCTTTAGTGAGTCGTGGGCTCTGCCGGTAAAATAGTTCCATGTAAGAGAGGCTTCCCACTGCTGTCTTTGAGGGAAGATGTACCCTAAGCTTACAGTTACTCCAGGTTCCCATTCAAAATCCAGTGTTCTTTGTTTAGAATCGATTAGAAGGGGGTCTACAAGGGACGAGGGAACAGTAACATCTATTTTCTGAACATAATCGAGGCCTCCTTGTCTAGCTTGCAAATAGAGGAATCCTGCTCGAATCGTAAATCCTTGATCTACGCTTGCGCTGCAGGTTTGCCCCTGCGCTTTTCCAAAGACATTCGTTTCTGTAGCTGGATCCATCTCCGAATCGGCATCGCAAAAGCCTTGCTGAGAGATGGCCATTCCGATGGCTGTGGATAAAAAGGTAGAGAAAAGGATACGTTGAAACCGATGCATTAGGAACCCCTTGAATGGTTAGAAAAATGATTTTCAAACCGCATCATCTAACAAGTATTCTATTTTTAACTACTCTTTTTTTGCATTGTTACCCAATTCTGTCTTAGGCGCGGTATCGGTCTCGAACGGAATTGTGCAACAATGCCGTGTAAACCTCGATTTTGCAACTCTCAAAAAGTTGCAAAGTCGAGGTTACGCAAGATGTTCAATCAAATATTTGTAATAAATATGGTGGAGATATAACCTGAGCTTCAATTTACTGAATTTGAAGGTGTTCTCGTGCACAGAAATATCAGAATTTTTTTCTTCTGTGTGATAGTTCCCTATCCTCTCTTTGCCAATCCTCAAGGGTTTGCTCTCAAATCGGGTGGTGCATCCCTTTCCTATCCAGATCCTAGCACGTTAACTCTGCACACA
>JACPWA010000175.1 GCA_016191565.1 Simkania negevensis
TTCCCTCTTGCATAAAACTCATTTCTTTTAGTTCGGGGAAGAAAACCGCATCTAAATATACTTCGAAGAGATTATAAAAATCTTTTTCCACCTGCGAAGCAGCTGGGTAGCAGGTAAAATCATCTCCTGTCATTGCATTCATAAAAGTATTAAGACTGCGTCGATTCATTGAGAAAAAGGGGTCTTTTACTGGAAATTTTTTCGAGCCGCAAAGTACGGTGTGTTCTAGGATATGAGGAGCGCCGTTTGAGCTATCAGGGAGGGTTTTGAAAGAGATGCAAAAGAGGTTTTCTTTATCGTCACTCTCAAGGTGCATGACTTTTGCTCCGCTTGTTTCATGCTCCAGCTCATAGAGGGTGAGCTCTAGCTCTTCAATAGGAAGTACTTTAGTAAAAACAAATTCTTTATAATGGTTGCCTACTTGATACTGAGCTTTCTGTTTCATAAAAACCTTTTTTAGACTCTGTTTGCTATTCTTTAAGAGACGCAACGATTTGCCAATAACCTTTTTTCTTCGATCCCAATCGATTTAAAATTCCTTGCAACTTTAGCTGTTGAATGTGTCTTTTTACAGTATTACGGCTTTTGCCAAGTTGGGCGGCAATCTCTTCGTAAGAGATGGAAGCATTTTTATGCAAAGCATTTAGAATGAGAATTTGCATATCAGATAAAGGGCCATTTATAGGGCCATTTATAGGGCCATTTCCTTCTTTTAAAGACCATTTATCATAGGTTCCTTCGACTTTGATCCTTTCAACTACAGAGATAAAGGTGCTTCCTTCTCGGTCGTTTATAAATCTTATATTAGGCCATCCTTCTAGGGCTCGACGCACTCCTGTTCCAAGACCGCGATAAGGAAGTAAACCTTTAGCTGCAAAAGAGGCTAAAATAGGGTTCCTTTGAACTGAGTTACCTGTCTGAATCTTTTCGACGGTAAGATGATTAGGCAAGTGACCTGGATTGATGATTTCTATCCGATCGTCAAACACAAACAATCTAATGGGAGCACTAATAAAGTAATCACGGTGGATCAAAGAATTGACTAGAAGTTCTTCAAATACGATCTGAGGAATCTCTGATTCACCTAAACTATTGACTCCTTTTTGTTTTTGCAGCTTTCGCAAATTACGCATGATAAAGGTTAAAGCACCTTGAAAGAGGTTTGGAAGAGAACCTTCAAAGTCTTCGCTGTCCAGGTAGTGATTAGCAATTTCAGTGCCAGGGAAGCAAACCGCTTTAATGACACACTCTGGTTTGTAGACTTGTGGTTTTTGACCAAATAAAAGAAGCCCTGCTAAATTTAGCCGATGACCATGTGCTAAGTTCATATTCTCTAGTAGCCTAATTCTTTGTACATTCGATTTAGGCAGAATTTCATGATAAACCTTTTTCAGAAAGTCTAAAAGAAAAGGGGAATTTAAAGCTTCCATTCCAGCCCTTGTAGGGACTTCATCTGCATGGATAAGATCTACTTCTTGAAAAAGGCGCTGCAGTTCTTCTTTAGAATGTACCCGCCTCTTATCAGCGCCACTTTTTAACCAGATTACCCCTTGATGGTCGAAATAGGGTTTGTCAATACCCTCCGAAATAGTGAGTACAATAATGATCCGTCCTCTGCTCACCGCAATGTTTTCTGTATACACAGCAATCGGGCTACGAATGTGTTGGCTGGCAGTGTTACTAATGAGCTGGTTTATTCTGTGAGCATCTTCGGAGGATAGACCTGTTAAGGTTCCATGGTTTGATACTCCAATGAAAATTTGCCCACCTTGAGAGTTAGAAAAAGCTACCATTTCCGCAGCTAATGCATCTGCATTCCGCACATCTTCTTTAAATTGGTGCCGGCTATCTTCTCCTCTAGAAATAATTTCCTTTAGTTGTCCAAGTTCCATCGCTTAACCTACCCGCTTAAAGAGGGGAGCCATCCTCTTGTAGCAGCAACTTGGAAAAAGATAATAGCCAAAGAACCAAGAAACATAAAAAAAAGAAGAGGCTTGCCGCCAAAGACCTGAAACTTCTCTTCGATTTTCTCTTGATAGCGTCCTTTCCAGACCATCAGTACAGGGAGAATACCATAGAGAATAGCCACAAACACCCCTGCATAGCCTAAAGCATACAGAAAACCAGAAGGATAATTGAGAGCAAAGAAGAGGGGAGGGGCAAAGGTAAAGAAGAGGATGATAAATCTTCCTCCGATCGTTTTTTTAATCCGCACAGCATCAGCAAAAAAGTCAAACAAGCTAAGAGAGACTCCGAAAAAAGAGGTTACCAGTGCAAAAAAAGAGAAGGAACCTACTAGGATGCTTATCCAGGAGATTTTGAAAGACGTAGCAATTGCTTCTGTGAGATGGGCGACCGGGTAAGGGCCACTTCCGATTGCTTTGAGTCCCACCTTTCCTTCGATTGGAAGGATCCCTAAGATGAGGAATTCCCAGAAAAAATAAAAGAGAAGGGGGATGATGCTGCCCCAAAAAAAAGCGATTTTCATTTTATGAGGATTTCCGCTGAGATAGGTGCGGAGGGAAGGAACAATAATATGCGAGGTAAAGGAAAGGATGATGATGGGGATTGCTGAGAAGAGAAATTTGGGATCTCCTCCCTGAAAGTTCGTCGACTTGATATGGGGAGTCACAAAAATCACGAGAAGGATAAAAGAAGCGATTAGTCCTGTGATACAAACCCGATTGATCATATCAATCCCTCGTGTTCCAAAAAGAACAATGAGTCCAAACACAATGAAAAAAATCCACACTCCAATGGTCGGAGAGATCTCTATTTTAAGACCACTGCTAAGGATTTGGCTGATAAGAGAACCCCCTCCTGAAATATAAGCAGCGGCAACAGCATAGAGAAGAAAAAGAAAAGAAAGCCAAGCCACAGCTTGACCCAAGAGTCCGAGCCGCTCTTTGGCCATAGAGATCAGGTTTGCTGAAACATTTTTTGTCATGAGGGTTGCTTCCATGAGAAGAAAAAGGCTTACCAACATAAAAGAAAAACAAAGAAGAAAAAGGAGAGAGGCTCTCCAAAATCCTGCTGCACCGGTAGAAAGGGGAAGGGCAAGCATTCCAGCACCAATTGCTGTTCCAGCAACTAGAAGAGTACTGCCCAATGTTTTATTGTGGGTAATTTTCAAA
>JACPWA010000176.1 GCA_016191565.1 Simkania negevensis
GGATGAATTTTATCATGCAAAGTTTAATGCACTATATAAGTTAGTCAAAAAAGTGCCTGATCCAGATGCTGATGCTGTGCAAGCAATTGTTGCAATCGAATGTGAAAAGCTTAACAAGAAACTTGACAAACCTCTTAAGTCCTCTTGATATTCACAGCTTATCAAGGAGCGCTGGCTTTTTTTCCCTCCCTTCTATATGCTCGGGAAAACAACTTCTGCATTTAATGAAATGAAACCTTGGCTGAAAATACTCATTGGGCTTGTTTTAGGGGTAATCACAGGGATTATTTTAAACCGGCAAGTTGAAATTCTCTCCCTTATTGGAAGCGCCTTCATCAATCTTTTGAAGATGCTCGTGGGGCTTATCGTCTTCAGCTCTCTTGTCATTGGGATGTGTCACATCGATGACCCGCGCAGGCTGGGCAAGATTGGGAGCCGTACCCTTCTTTTTTATGGGGTCACTACTGTGATTGCCATTACCATTGGAATCATCACTTCTTTTGCCATTCGGCCTGGGGTAGGGCTCAACATGGAGCTTCCTCCTGGAACAACGAGCGAAAGCAATTTAAGTCTCCTTGATTTTCTCTTTAGTATTGTTCCTTCTAACCCTTTTGCTGCATTTGCTGAACCAAATGTGCTCCAAATCATTGTATTTGCTGTCTTTTTTGCTTTGGCGATCAATTTAGCAAAAGATAAGGGCAAACCCCTTCTTCGCTATATCGAGTCTCTCGGGGAGGTGATGACCCGCCTTACTCAAGTGGTGATGCGTTTTGCTCCTTATGGAGTTTTTGCCTTGATTGCCACAGCGATTGGAAAGATGGGCTTTGATGGGATCAAAGCACTTTTTTGGGCTATTCTCTGTATTTATATTGCCTGTTTTATCCAAACTTTTGCCATTTTTTCTCTCTCTCTTCGTTATTTGGGCAAGGTCAAAGTGGCCCCTTTTTTTAAAGGGATGAAAGATGCCATTGTAGTAGCTTTTACTACCTGCAGCAGCTCTGCTACCCTTCCTGTATCTCTTGAATGCGCCCGCGATCACCTTGGCATTTCTCATGATATTTCAGGATTTGTCTTATCCCTTGGTTCTACCATCAATATGAATGGAACAGCAATTGGGCAGGCGGTCCTTTCCATTTTTATTGCCCAAATCTATGGGATTGAAATGACATTTGTTAAGATCGTGATCCTCTATTTTACTGCCCTTGTTTCTGCAATAGGAACGGCAGGGATTCCAGGAAGTGGCTTGGTGATGCTTTCCCTAGTCTTTAATGCCCTCGGCCTTCCTTTGGAAGGAATTGGACTTGTAGCAGGGATTGATCGGCTGCGTGATATGGCAGCTACTGTGGTCAATATCCTTGGAGACGCCGTAGCTGCTGTTTATGTAGCGCAGAAAGAAAGCCAGTTTGATGAGAAAAAATACCATGCGGTCACTTGGGTCGATTAAACGTTAGGCAGTGCTCTCAGAAATCTTTCGCTTTTAAGCTTTAAAACCCCTTCTCATATCAATTTTTACATTCTTATAGAGACTAGTTTTTTAACTTTTCTTCAGATAGACTCCGTACTAATACTAAATGGATGGTTGATAATTTTTTTTAGGAATATCTATGCGCAAACAGATTATAGAATCGGTTCAAGAGGGAATTAAGGCGACTTCCTTTCTTCTGAAAGAAGAAGCTCTCCTCTTCATCGAAAAAGCAACTTTAGCAATAGTCGATTGTTATGAAAGGAAAGGGAAGCTCCTTATTGCTGGCAATGGGGGAAGTATTTGCGATGCAAGTCATTTCGCTGAAGAGATGACAGGGTTTTTTCGGACAAAAAGAAGAGCACTTCCTGCGATTGCTATCAATGATCCGGGGCATCTCACCTGTGTAGGGAATGATATGGGGTTTGCCCATGTTTTTGCTAGGGGAATAGAGGCTTTGGGGGAAAAGGGGGATATTTTTATTGCACTCACTACGAGTGGAAATTCTGAAAACCTTGTAGAAGCAGTCAAGATGGCCAAAGAAAAAGGGCTGCAGACCATCGCTTTTTTAGGAAAAAAAGGGGGAGTATTGAGAGGGATGTGCGATCTAGAATGGATTGTCTCAGGCTTTCCTTTTTCTGATCGGATCCAGGAGGCGCATATGACGGCAATCCATATCATTATTGAAATGGTAGAAAAAATACTTTTTTCTCTTATTATCCCAAGTGAAAAAATAGCAATAGCAGCTGCTATAGGATAAACATGTCGCTAGAAACCTACATCGTCGATGTGATCGAAGGAAGGAGAAATCCTCCCCTACTCAAAGGGATCCTTCTGATGATGAGCCAGTTTTTTAAAGCAGGAATGTTTCTCTATCATTTTGCTTTTGATACCCATTTGATGAAGAGGAAAAAAGCAGAGCTCCCGGTGATCAGCGTGGGGAACATCATTGCTGGAGGAAGTGGAAAAACTCCTTTTGTAGAAAAAATAGGAAA
>JACPWA010000177.1 GCA_016191565.1 Simkania negevensis
CGATCAAGTCGCCTAAAAAAAAGAGCTTCCCCCTTTCTTTTTTTCCTTTTAGAAAAGAGGGAAGGGAAAAAATCTCTTGAGGACTTTCGATCTGGATAGGAAGAGGTGTTGCTTTAAAAAGACGTCTCGGGCCGTGAAAAATTTCAAATTGGTCATAGAGGAGCTTTCTTGAAGGGGATACATAATAGGAGGGCTCTTTTCTCATCTCCTCTTCTCCTGCGGAAAGATTCTTTTTATTGAACTCTCTCTCATCTAAAATCCATACTAAATGCAAACCTAAAGACTTATAATCTCTTGACCGGTTTCTTACCTCTTGCATCGAAATAGGAGAACATTGGATTTCAAAAATGATTTTTTGATCTGCCCAATAGAGATCGGCAATCCTTGAGATAGAAGGAAATCGTTTTTCAAGAATAACCCTCCCTTTAGGAAGAAGGGTAGTGAGCCATTTTTGAATCTCGATGTGCTCTTTTCTTTTTTTCCTCATCTGGCAGGTAGAGGGGTGAAAGTGAAAGAAGTGTTTTCTTCGATAGAATCCTTCTTTGACCCTTAAAATGTCGCCACACTGAGGACAGCTGTAGCTCTCTCCTTTTAGAGCCTCTTCGGGGAAGAGGATTTTATCTCCTTTATAAGCAAAAAATTGCATCTGCTTCTTTGATTTTAAGTAGCTTGACAAGAACTCAATGTTATATCAACATGGTTCTCCCAGAGAAGAGGATGCGCTTTCCTCTCACTTAAATGATAGGATTTTTTTGGCATTTAATCCTAAGAATTGATAAACAATAGTTTATACCGAACACGATTGAAAATTGCAATTTTCAATCGTGTTCGGTATTATCTCGACTTTATTCCTTTAGCGTAGGTCTCTAATTAAACTATGAGCAAAGCAGCATTTACACAGGCGTTCGATCCCCAATTTCAACAAAAAGTGGAAGAGCTCGTTGCTATTGCAAAAGAGCAGGGATTTCTTACCTATGAGGAGATCAATGAAGTTTTGCCGATGAATTTCGACTCGGCAGAGCAAATCGATCAAGTGCTTATTTTCCTTAGTGGGATGGATATTCAAATTCTCAATCAGACTGAGGTTGAAAGACAGAAAGAGAGAAAAAAAGAAGCTAAAGAGCTAGAGGGTCTTCCTAAAAGACTAGAGGGAAGTTCTGATGATCCTGTCCGGATGTATCTAAAGGAAATGGGGTCTGTTCCTCTCCTTTCTAGAGAAGAAGAGGTAGAAATTTCTAAAAGGATCGAAAAAGCGCAAAATCAGATTGAAAAAATCATCATGCGTTTTCGCTTTTCTACAAGAGAAGCAATTTCAATTGCAGGACATCTGATTAGTGGGAAAGAGCGATTCGATAAAATTATTTCAGAAAAAGAGATTCCTGATAAGCAATATTTTCTCAAGATCCTCCCGAAGTTGCGCGACCTCTTGTTAAAAGAGGATGCTTTTTTGGAGGAATTTCTTCTCCTCTCTGCTAATCCTGAACTGCGCAAAATAGATCGGGTCAAGCTCTCTGAAGATCTAGAAAAATGCAATATTCGAACACAGGCCTATCTCAGGCAGATGCATTTTCGCCATAATATTACTGATGACTTTGGCGAGGTGATCCTTAGCTCCTATGATCGCTTTTTAGCTCTTGAAAAAGAATTAGGTGAATTAATCCCCCGGGCAGAAAAAAATCGGTTTGCAAAAGCGAAACTCCATTCGGTGGAAAGAAAACTTGCCAAGCGGGAAATTGCAGCAGGCAGAACTCTTGACAAATTCAAAAAAGATGTCCGGATGCTCCAGCGCTGGATGGATAAGAGCCAGGAAGCCAAAAGGGAGATGGTGGAGTCGAATCTCCGCCTGGTAATCTCGATTGCCAAAAAATATACTAACCGGGGTCTTTCCTTTCTCGATCTGATTCAAGAGGGGAATATGGGACTTATGAAGGCGGTGGAGAAGTTTGAATACCGGAGAGGGTATAAGTTCTCTACCTATGCTACCTGGTGGATTAGACAGGCAGTCACGCGGGCCATTGCTGACCAGGCGCGTACCATTCGGATCCCTGTTCACATGATCGAAACGATCAACAAAGTCCTTCGTGGGGCGAAAAAACTCATGATGGAGACTGGAAGAGAGCCTACTCCAGAGGAATTAGCTAAAGAACTCGGAATGACTCCAGAAAGGATCCGAGAGATTTATAAAATTGCTCAACATCCGATTTCTCTTCAAGCGGAAGTGGGAGATAGCGGGGAGAGCCAGTTTGGCGATTTCCTAGAAGATACAACGATTGAATCTCCTGATGAAGCTACCGGCTACTCTATATTAAAGGATAGACTGGGAGAAGTCCTCTCTACTCTGACAGATAGAGAGCGCACAGTCCTTATTGAGCGATTTGGCTTAATTGATGGAAAACCGAAAACCTTAGAAGAGGTAGGTGTCCGGTTTAAAGTTACCAGGGAAAGGGTCAGACAAATTGAAGCTAAAGCACTTCGAAAGATGCGCCACCCGATCCGCTCCAAGCAATTGCAAGCTTTTCTTGATCTTGCAGAGACCGAATAGCACTAGTCGCAAAAATTAAGTTTACAGAGCACCAGCCCTTTTCTATTTTCTACAAAAAATCTATACATTAATTCTTTAACTTTGTACTTATTGGAAGCGGAAGGAAGAAGATTTCTTCCATGGCAGCTTCCGGTAACGACTTGCTCCTTTTTTGCGGGTGCATAAAAGAGATAGCCAAAAAAAATAAAAAAAAATCTTTATTAAATGGGCGTTATCAATTATATGAAGCTTAAGGCAAGGAAAAAGTACTTAATTTTAACCCCATGAGGCAAGAAAATGGATGTACAGTTAATTAGAAACATTCCAATAGCTATCGCTTCCCTTATGGCAACATCCGTAGCGTTTGGAGCTATGGATATGGATTCTCGGGTCACACAGCTTGAAAATCAAATGAAGCAAGTGCGTACCGAAACCGCCATGGGAACAGCAGGTGCTTTAACAGCATTAGCACGTCCAGAAGTAGATGGACGAGGATTTTTTATTACTGCCGATGTGCTTTACTGGCACGCTAAGATTGGCGGGACAGAATTTGGATATACCGATTCAAAGCCAGCAGGAGTTCTTCCTATTGAAGGGGACACTAAATGCCACGA
>JACPWA010000178.1 GCA_016191565.1 Simkania negevensis
ACGAAAAGATCGTTGATAATGAACAAATTGAATCCAATACTCAGGTTATTATCCATTGGATATATTGCATATTACCCTTTGCAGTTAATAGTAAACCTCTACTTGTGATAAACGTAAATACTTAAAGATAAATTGCCTGATACGAGGACTCTAGCAAAAAGATAGGAACTCACCTCTAGGTAATTGCTAGTTGCTTTTCTTTGCAAAAAAAGCTAAAGAAAGAGATATATCGAACACAGTTAAAAATTGCAGTTTTTAAGCACGTCAAAGTTCCTGCGCTTAAAATCGTAATTTTTAACCGTGTTCAGTATAGAATTAGATTTATCCCTTTGTTCTATATCTGCTAAAATTAGGCGATGATGAAAAAAATCACGATTCTTTTTCTGTTCCTTCCTTTTTTCTTAATTGCTACCCCTATCTCCTCCCGCTCGATGGAAGAGCTTTATATTGTCTATCAAGGGCTAGATCCGACCTCTATTTCTGAACTGCTCTCTTTCTATCATCTCTATTCAGATACCGACCTGGGGAAGAAAGCTCTAACACAAGCCTGGATGCTCATGAACCCCGCTTGCTCTGGGAAGGAAAATGCTAAAGGAATGTTAACACTGCCGAACATGGATCTCCAGTCTATGATCGCCTTTGTTAATAAACAACCTTTTGAAAACCCTATTGCTTTAGAAGAAAAAGAACTGGAGATTATCGAAAAACTCTCCTTCCATCTAGGAAATCGAAAGTTAAAAGGATATTCCATTTGGGAAACAAAAGAGCTTCCCCTTCTTCCCTCTGAGGAAATCGATCTTGCTCGCGCCCTTCTCCTCTATCAATTTGAAAAGGAAGAAAAGGGAAAACAAAAAATAAGAGAATATGAGGCCAACTTAGATCTCATGACGCTCCAAATCCTTGCTAGGTTAAAACAAGGGGCTAGTGCAGAAGAAAAGATTGGAGCAATTAATCATCTCATTTTTTATGAGAAGAAATTTCGCTTTCCTCCCCACTCTCTCATGGCTAAAGAGATCGATACTTATACCTTTCTTCCTTCAGTTTTAGATAGTCGGAAAGGAGTCTGCCTTGGAGTCTCCATTCTCTATCTTTCCTTAGCCCAAAGACTTAATCTTCCCCTTAAAATCATTACCCCTCCAGGACACATCTACCTCAGCTATGAGGAGGAAGAAAAAAAAATTAATATTGAAACTACGGCAAGAGGGGTTTCCTTTCCCTCTAAAACCTATCTAGGAATCAATACCAGAAAGCTCCAAACCCGAACAATGAAGGAGGTAGTTGGCCTTGCTTTCATTAACCAAGCCTCTGTCTCCTGGCATAGAGAGGAGTATCAAGAAGCGGTCTCCCTCTATGAAAAAGCAATCCCCTATCTCCCAAGCGACCCTCTGCTCAAGCTTCTCCTCGGATATAACTATCTCTTCATTGGAGAAAAACAAAAAGGGGAAACTCTGCTAAAAGAAGTAGCTTATCTTCCTTTTGATGAAGCTGTGTACAAAGAAACGGGAGCAGAGGATTATCTGAAGAAAAGAGCTACAGTCGAAGGGATCAAAACGGTTTTTAGTGAAGTGGACGAAACCAGAGAGTCGATTGTAGCCAAACAGGAAAAATTAAAAAAAGTTATTAAAGAAACCCCCCTTTTTAGAGAAGGACTGTTTCATTTAGCGATCACCTATCTGCAGCTTGGTAGGGAAAAAGAAGCTCTTGAACTTTTCCTCCGCTATCATGCGATCGATCCCAACAACCCAGTGGTGGAGTACTACCTCTCTACCCTATGCACCAGGCGCTTTTTTTATAAAAAAGCATGGGAGCATCTCAAAGCAGCAGAAAAAATCACTTTAAGCCGCAATCATAAGCCAGAGTGCCTGAAAGCTCTAAGACACTCTCTTCGCACTCTCCTCCCTGATCCTGAGGATCATCTTTCATTTGATCCTGCGCTGATTCATGCTGCATCAATCGATCCTCTCCTCGGGAGAAAAAAAGAGCTAGAATCTAACCTTCAGCAAGGAAAAATATTAAAACTTACCGATGGCTCTCTCTGGGAAGTGGCCCCTCAAGATCTTTTAATCTCACAGTCATGGATCCTGTCCATCTCTCTTTCAGTGGAAGCAAGCGATAATCGCAGCTATCCCTATTTTCTTGTCAATGAAGCCTCAGGTTCCAAGGTCCATGCCCGGCCTATTTGATTGCTTATCCAAAAGACAAAGAATTTATACTTCCTTATACGTCAAAGATTAAGGAAATAAGAAACGGACCGGTTCCCACTCAGATTTATTCAAAAAATAAAA
>JACPWA010000204.1 GCA_016191565.1 Simkania negevensis
AAATGAAATGCGCGTTGGATTAAGTTCATAAAAAGATAATGGACTCTAAGAACTATGGATACAGAATATCTTATTAGTGGAGAAGGAAAATTAAATGATCTTTCCTATCTCGATCGAGCAGCTACTTTACTGCAAGAGGGAGCAGTAGTTGCTTTCCCCACCGAAACAGTTTATGGACTCGGTTGTTCGATGCTGAGTGAAGCGGGGATAGAAAAAATTTACGCAGTTAAACATAGGGATAAAAAGAAGCCCCTTTCTCTTCTTATAGGAGAACTTTGTCAAGTTAAATGTATTGCATCTTTTATACCTGATGCGTTCTATCTCCTTGCTCATAGATTTCTTCCAGGGCCTCTCACCATTATCTTAAAGAAACACCCTGCTCTTCCTTTCCTCCTTACAGGTGGAAAAGATTCGGTGGCTATTCGGATCTCTTCCCATCCAGTTGCGCAAAAATTGGTCCAGCTTGTTGGCTGTCCCCTTGCTACTACCTCAGCAAATCTTTCTAGAAAGCCAAGTGCTACCCATCCTAAACATGTTTTTGAAGATTTAAATGGGGCGATTCATGCTATCATCGATGGGAAAGAAACAGAATATGGGATTGAATCGACTATTCTTTCTTTAGAAGATCCAAAGAAGCCTTGTTGCTTAAGAATAGGAGCAGTCCCTCTCAAAGAGCTCACGGTCTGTTTGAAACAGCCAATCTCCCTTTCGCTTCAAGCTTTTCCTTTGAAAAAAGAGGCAGGCCAAGCTGTAGTGCGTCTTTTTTCTTCCCTTGAAGAGGTCCAGGCCTATTTACAGTTCGCCACAGATAATAAAAGGGTAATTATGAGCCAAGAAGGGGAAAAGCTTCCTATAAAAAAAGGGCTCCTTTTTCAGCTTAGTCCAAAGAATCTCTACGAAGGGCTCCGTCTAGCTTATAGGGAGGGATGCTTTGAGGTGCTCATCCTTTGCGATCTTATTTTAAGGAAAAATGAGACCTTTATGGAGCTTCTAAAGCAGCTTGCTACAAAGCACCAGCATTCCACAACTTAATGATCGGAAATCCTTTTTCATGACTCAAAATGCAGTAGCAACTAGTGTTTAAAGAAAATAGATTTCCACAGGATAAAGGAAGACCTAGCCACTTGACTGCAATAGCTTTAGAAAAATGACCACTTGAAAAGAGAGCAATTTTTCCTTGTAGAGGCGCAAGAATGTGAAAGAGCTGCAGGACTCTAAGAGAAATGTCATCTACCGATTCCCCTCCTGGGGCTCCGCAAGCATAAATATTCCAATTTGGATCCTTTTTTAGAATTTGAGCAGAGGTGAGCCCTTCATATTTTCCATAGTTCCATTCGGTGAGCTCTTTTGTAATAATGGCTCGTTTTTCTAGCTTACAAATCTTGCAGGTTTCTAAAGCGCGCTGAAGAGGGCTGGAAAAGATATGGTTGAAAGAGATGTTTTTTATTCTTTTATAGAGACTTTTTGCTTCCACTCTTCCTTCCATGGTGAGGGAAAGGTCTGTGGTGCCGGTATGTTTCCCCTCCTTCGACCAGAGAGTTTCTCCATGGCGAATGAGGTATAACTCCTTCATTTTCATTTTATTCAGTTAAAAGATCGCTATTGTTATCGAGCCAAATATAATCTGAAAATAAGCCTTTTACTGAGTCCAATATTGTACCTGGCAATCCCCCAGGAGAAAGGGTGTCTTTTAGGAGATTTTGAAGTCCTTCGATACTCATGATGTTTCTTAAGGTCTCGCTGATCACAATGTCCATAATTTGTGCAGAAGGGATACCTCCTTCGCTACTGATGTTGGTGAGTTCTAGTCGTTCAATCGGGCGCAATTTTCGCACGCGGCGATCTCCCTTAGTGTAAACAAGCTCGACTTTAAGGTCTTCTAGGATCAACCTTTTAATAAGAACAGTCCTTGTTTTATTTGTCTTCCTTGCTTTTTCCTTTTCTTCTTTAGTCGAAGCTTTGAGATTATTCATAATGGTTTTCCAATTTCCATTCGCATTCTTCTTCGATTCGAACTCTAATCCAAGATAGATGTCGCTCATTCGCATTTCATTGATTATAATGTCCTTATCTAAGAAATGGGTGATAGGAATATTGGCAGTCATCTTATCTACTTCAAGGGCTCTTTTAAGGATGGACTTTGGGGGATTTCCAACGTAGATCTTATCGACTCGGATCGAAGAAGGGGAAAGACGAATATTTCCTATTGAAACAGCAACTTTTGCTTTGGAGGAGAGTTTATGAGAAATCCAACTAGGAAACATATTCCAGGAAAGAGTAGCAATGAGAATGAGTACTATAAGTACACTAAAGAAGCCGACAATAATTTTACGCATACCACCTACAATTGGATATGTTTTCCTAATTTCGGACTATATGAATAGCACTTAATATTTTCAACCTTCTACAAAAATAAAGATAAACGAACAGTCAGTCCTTGCAGGCCGATCAAACCGCTATCTTTCCATGTTTCTTTGGCATTCTGTGGAGGGCCATCAGTAGATCGGTAAATCTCTTGCAAATTGGTCCAGAAGGTGAGCTCATATCCAGCAAAAGCTTCGATACGCCGTTTCCCAAAGCTTTTTTCATAAGTTAAGCCAAGGAGGAACTGATTGGTAAAAGTCATCCGATAATCTTTAAAACGGGTATCTCTTACAGGAATACTGGGATTATCTCCAGGATTTACAGGAGCGCTTGTTTCTTGTTTGGCATGATTATGGTAGTGTCCCATAAGAAGAGCTGTTGAATATTTTCCAGAAAAATAGATGTCTTTCCCTAAAAACCAATCGAAAGACATCCCGAGCCGAAGACCCATTCCCCAGTAGTGCCACCGATTAAACGTGGTAGTTACCACATTTATAGGGTCAAAATAGCGGACCTTCCAATCTTGATGAAGCCATCCTAAGGTTATTCCCCCTATAAGCCTTAACCTTAGGTGAGGATTTGCTTCTGGGTGAAAAACGCGGCTTGCAAGGAGGTCAGCAAGTTGATAGTGAAGTTGAATATGGCTCGTTGCTTTTTGCATGGGAGAGGTAAAGATTTGGGGGAAAGTGCCTGTCATAAAGCGACTCGCTTCTGGAGGTTTCTTTGTCTGATCTTTTCCCTCTACTTGTAAATAGGTATATTCTGTCAAAGCTTCCCAAAAATTTTCAGCCCGATAGTAACCAATCCCAACGCGAAGCCCTGGATCCCAATCGAAGTTGGCATTTTCTACATCTCCCTGAGCATAAGAAGAAGTAGAGCTCCAAGCAGGAGTTTTCATTCGGTGGACGTAGTCGACCGCTCCTTCATTGACTGTCCAAAACAAAAGCTCTCCGCTTAGAATAAAAGCAGGCTGGTTTTGGTTATATAGATCAAGAGCTGTTTCCTTTGGAGGGGACTTAAGAATTTCTTCCTGAGCAAGCAGGGGAAACAAAGGAACAAGGGAAGAAAGAATAAAAAGGGGCATTTTTTTCATCGGTTATCCATTTTTCTTAAAATTTGGATTTTTCAGGATAGAGTGTTTTTTCACAATTATTTTTTTATATTAGACTTCTTTCGAAACGCGCTTTGTTTGGAAAAATGGCGCGTTTTAGACAGGTCTTAAAAACGATTTTGAAGACAATGTGGGAACACATGGCTGAAACAATCGGTTTTTAGAGATGGCAAAAATCGCTCTCTTGGCAAATAAATGGAGTTTCGAAAGGAGTCTATTGCTATTTTGACTCATGTGAAAGCTCTTGCTTCAGTAACGATCTTAAAGTTGTTATTTTCTTGGGTAGATGCTAAAATTCACTAGATCTCTTGCGCTATTTGCTATTTTAGCAAGTAATACTAAATGTAAGAAATAAGATTGAGCAAGAGATTTGTTGACTAAAAGAGGAAACTTTATGCATTGGATCATGGGCAAGAACTGTCTTGAAGAGCTGTTAAAAAGCGCTCCAGAGAGAATTATAACTGTTTTTAGCAATAAAAAAGAGGATCCTCTTTGCGAAGCTATTCAAGAAAAAGGAATTTCTTTAAGGTTGGTTTCTAAGGAAACCCTTTATTCCATGGTAGACTCTGATTCCCATCAATCCTTTGTAGCAAAGGTCAAAGAAAAAGAAGAAATTACCCTTAAAGAATTCTTAAAGGATAGCAACGAAAAAGAAAAAAGCTTAGTCCTTCTTTGTGATTCGATTTTTGATCCTCAGAATTTAGGAGCTATCATCAGAGCTTCTGAATGTTTTGGGATTGATGCCCTTCTTTATTCAAAGAATCGGGGAGCCCCTCTCTCAGCTGTAGTAGCAAAAGCAAGTGTAGGCGCCTCGGAAATCCTCCCCCTTCTTTCTGTCTCTAATTTAAGAGATGCGATGAAGAAGTTTCAAGATGAAGGATATCAAGCAGTTGTAGCTGAAAAAAGAGAAGGTAGCTCTCTTTATGGGTTTACTTTTCCAGAGAAGACCTTATTGATTGTAGGGTCTGAAGGAAAAGGAGTGCAAAAGATCCTTCGAGAAACAGCTGATTATTCTGTCGAAATCCCTCTTTTTGGGAGGATTGATTCTTTAAATGTTTCTCAGGCAACTACTTTGTTTCTTTCTGAGTGGCGTCGCCAGCAGAGCTAAAGTCTTTATAACGAAATCTCTAATACGCTTAAAGTAAGTGGCTTTTATTTTATTATTTGAAATATTAATTTTAATTTAAAAACTAATAAAGCTTGTCTTGCTCAGTACATATATTTTCAAATTAATTTGACAAAGTCAATTTCTATGATAAAAGAAAAAAAGGGGGAGAAAATACATTTTAAATCTAAGTTTTGCATTCAATTTGCTTAAAATTAGCGCTGATAATAAGCGCATTTGAACTCAAAATTCAGATCTTAACAGTGTGTTTGTAACATAGCATTTTGGATAAGCCTTCCCTTTTATAATATAACCTGAGAGAAGAGCATGAATACGGAAAGGTTTCCTGAAGATAGCTCATCAGCCTCCTTTTTTAGGCAAAAAATCAATATCAATTTTTACTACTATTTCTTTCTATTTTTAGGTGTATTTGGCCTGCATGTCTATCACATTTTGCTAGTTAGAAATGAATTAAGCATTACCTCTCTTTTTTTTACCTTGCAAGGCTTAGGA
>JACPWA010000205.1 GCA_016191565.1 Simkania negevensis
ATAGTGCATTAAACTTTGCATGATAAAATTCATCCGCGTCTTTTCGCATGGAATCTCGCATTCGAACTCACCGACTTTACAAAGTCGCCTCGCTTTCCATGCTGCATTCCATGCAAAAATCTTGCAGCCAATTTTATCATTCAAAATTTAATCCACTATATCAAAAATAAATGGTATTATCTGATCTTTAACAAATCAAAGAGGATCCACATCTTCAGCAGATTAGACCCTTTGACAAGCACTACATCACCAGGCTCAGCAAGCACCTCTAACCTTTTTGCAATCTCTTCCAAAGTAAAGAAAAATTCTATCTCTTTTTTTTCTTTCCTAAAGGATTTCTCTATAACCCTCCATTCCTCTCCATAGCAAAGGAGCATATCTACTGTGCTTAAGGCTACGTTCCCCACCTCTTCATGACTTTTTTCTGTAAATGAGCCAAGCACTTTTATTGCCCCAAGCACGGCGATCTTTCTTCCCTTTCCTTTAGGTTTTGGCAAATTTTGCAAAGCATTGATTACAGAAGCAGGAGGGGCATTATAGGTATCATCAATAAAAAGAATGCCCCCTTTTTCTATTTTTTCGAACCGATGAGAAAAAGGACGGAGTTTGTGTGCGCCTCTCTGGATCTCTTCCCATGTAAGGCCATAAGCTCTAGCAACTGTAGCAGCCCCTAAAAAGTTTTCCATAAATTGGGTTTCCCTAAAAGGAAGAGCTATTTCTATCTCTTATGCCCTCTTTTCTTGGACAAAAACTCTTTCCTTTTCTACATAAAGAAAAAGATCTGCCTCTGGATCATTTACACTATAGAAGGTGGTAGGTAGCTGAATCTTTTGAATGGGAGTAAACGCGGTTGTTTGTTTATTCAAGATTGCCCGTTTCACTGACTGTGCTTCAAAAAGCTCTTTTTTAGCTTCTGCAATCTCCTCCAAACTATTAAAACTATCTCCATGTACTAAGGTGAGTTTGGTTAAAACACCTAAGTCAGGTGGAGCGATCTCTGTTAAACGGCGGAGTTCTCCAGGAAGACTCATTCCCATCTCCAATACCAGCACCTCTGCCTTCTCTTTTCGGTTGAGAAGAGTCACAGGAAGGCTGAGTTGGCTATTTGCATTTCCAGGAGTTGCATAGACAGAAACTTTTTCTCTTAAAAGAGTGGCTATAAATTCCTTAGTAGTGGTTTTCCCTATCGTCCCCGTAACCCCTATGACAAAAGGAGTACCTTCCTGATGCACAACTTGAGCAAGCTGCTGCAAAGCTCCTTTTACCTCATCGACAAATAGAAGAGAAAGACCAAAGTGTGGTCCGCGGTAGCTTTTCTCTACTACAGCGCCTAATGCTCCTCTGCGCGCTACCTCCTCTAAAAATTGATGTCCATCTACCTTAGCCCCCTTGATAGCAAAAAACAAAGAACTCTTTTTTACCTCTCTACTATCAAAGGCTACGTGGGTGATTTCCTCTTCATTAGAAAGAGAACAATATAAAAGGTTAGCAATCTCTTTTAGGCTTTTCTTTAGCATATTACTTCAGTATACTGTATGAATTAAAACATTCTAGTGTTAAAGTATGCAGTTATTGTATTGTTACTCAATAAATATTTTACAGAGCACTAGTTAAAGAAAAAGCAAAAACATTTGACTAGTAGAGGAGGTAGCATGAGCTTATCTGTTGCAAGATATCACGACATTTACTGCATCCGCGATGTATTATTTAGCTACTTGGAGTGTGAAAAAGAGAGGGTAGCGGTACAAGCACTTTTTGATCCAAAGGACGGCGATCTGTATAAATCCACTATTTCCTCACCATTAGGGATCAACCTTAACATGGTACAGCACATAGTAGTAGGCGTGCTAAAAGATTACATAAAACGTTCCCAGCAACTGACAAGTCCTCCTTTGAAAAAGCGTTGCCTTCAAGATATAGCTAAACAGCGCCTTTCCAAATT
Source organism: Simkania negevensis (assembly GCA_016191565.1). Lineage (GTDB taxonomy): Bacteria > Chlamydiota > Chlamydiia > Chlamydiales > Simkaniaceae > Simkania_A > Simkania_A negevensis_A. Next base: position 1,943 of record JACPWA010000205.1, read on the forward strand.
TTATGATGGCCTTGTTCTTCCTTCCCATCTATCCATTTGTTTATTAATGAGTACAGAAAAAGGCTATGAAGGGAGAGGGGATCTATCGTTTATCATTAAATTAGCTAAAGGACTAATGCAATGGGGAGCTCAAGTCAGTGTGGTGACCAATCAAACAGAGCAAGCAAAAGATTTACTTAAAGACTTACCTTGTACAATTGTAAGCACAAAACAATCATCAGAAGCCACTATTCAGCTCTCAGCAAGCGACCTCGTCATAGAAGCCCCTATTTTTTCACATGCCTTAGACGGCTTAAGAGAAGGGCTAAAAAAACACAACTTCATTCAAATGAGAGAATATGGCTTTTCTCCAATTGCTCAAGTAGAAACCGCCGAAAAAATACAAAGAGCGATGGGACTTGGCCATATGCAAAAACTGCTCATGTCTTCTACTTCTTATAAGCCTAGTGTTGAAGAGGGCTTATTAAAGCTTACCCATGAGTCTTCAGGACCTAATTATGACGAGCTAGGTATTTTTGTTGATCGAGAGCTCTATAAAAAGAGTCGGCATTTCACGCAGCAAGTAGGTAAGTTAGGTAGAAGCGCGATGCTTCAAGAAGGTGTTACTACCATAGCATGTCCTTGTTTAAAAAAAGCACTCTCTTCTACCTTACTTGTGAGCAATAATCCCATTCTTTATTTTGGTTATGGAGAGGAGAACTATCAATATTTTGTGGAGATCATCGCAGAGCTAGAAAGTCGTAATACTAAGGAACTCCGCTGCGCAGTTATCTGCATGGTAGAGAGACTTGATAAATTAACCATAGCCCCTTTAATGCCGTCTCAATTACCTTCCATTAGTTCAAGGTTACCACATCTTTTAAAGAAACTGGATCGACAAAAAAAACTCGATGGATTTTCTGACATTCGTTTTATCCACGCCATAACTCGAAATATTTATACGCAGATACTGTCAGAAAAGGGAGGAGAGAGTCTTTATGTTTTGCCAGAGAAGGGTAAGCTTGCTCATACAAAAATCAAAGAGAGCCAAAAGCAGTCAAAAAGTCTTACTGTAATTTCTATCCCCTATTTACCCCTTGAAGATATGCATACTATGCAAGCCTTAGCAGAAGATCTGATTTTAAGTACTGGAGATCAAAGTACAAGTGAAGCTATTAGCGCTGATAAGATTTGGCTTTATGATCTTCCTGCACATAAGACAGGTTTTCTAGACGGAGTCATGCTTAGAGCTAGCAGGGAACTTGAAAAAGGGCAAAAATGCACTGCTTTACTTGATGCCTTTATTGACAAAGACAAAGAGCAAACAATTGCCCTCCTTCAAGATAAACCTCCCCTTCTAAAGCAGTTTAAGAAGCTAAATGCCATTTTGAGAAGTAGAGATCTGCTCCAAGAGG
>JACPWA010000206.1 GCA_016191565.1 Simkania negevensis
AGTCTTTTTTCCCTCTCCCGGTCAATTAAATGAAAACAGTAGGCAGCTTTTTCACCATCATAAAAAAACTCAAGCGCTTTGTTTGCCTCTGATTGCTCATCATTTTCTTTGAGCAAGGAAGCTTTTATTAAAAGAAAATAGAGTTTTTCTACTTCTTCAAGGTCAGGATGAGAAAGAGACTTATATTCTCCATTAATTCTAAGGAGCTCTCTTTTCTTATTTGCCTCCTGCAAAGCCTGCTGAATTATTTGAGGCTGAGACAGGAGAATTTTAAGACGGGAAAACCGATCTACCTTTTGTCTGAAAGAAGCATCGAGTCTTTCTAAACAGAGATAAAAAGAATCCTCTTTCCCTTTAGAAGCAGCTAGAGAGGGGAATTCTTTTTCAAGAAGGAGAAAGTTTTCCTCTTTCAGCTGCCACTGCCACATCTCCTTCAAAGAAATCTCTCTAGCAAGCTCAGAAAGATCTATTCGGCTCATTTCAACGAGAAACCTTCTTTCAAGTAACGAAGGAGCTTTTTTTTCGATTGTGCTAATAGGTAAAGAGAGGGTAGGCAGAGTGTGAAGATCTTTATGTTCTTTGTCTCCAGCTGTCAAGCTTAAGTAGGTTTCAAATTGCAAGAAGGAAGAGAAATCTTTCAAATGGAGCTCTTCAGGAAGGTGGTAAAGCTCTATTTTTGCTCCTTTAGTGGCATACTGATAGAAGTTTTGGTAGAGATCGGGATCGACAAAAACCGCTTTTCCTACCTGATCAAAAAGGCGTCGAAAGAGAAGAACTTTGCGCCATACCCCGATCGCTTCTTCTTCGCTTAAAGAAAGGGATCTGAGAAGATCAGAGAATGTCTCCTCGACTTCTCCAGCGTTGATCTCTTTCCCCCGAGTTTGCATCTGAAGAGAGCGTTTCCCATTCTGCAGAAGATCGGCTCTGGCTTCCTCCTTGCTTACCGAGTAACCCTTTTCTCTTGCTAGAAGAGCCATGTTATGAAGAAACTGAGCGATAAGCTGGAGAAACTTTGGCCCAAACCAGTCTTCAATACAGTGACAGTTAAAAAGGTTAAGAGAAACTGTCTTTAAGCCGGGGTCAGGAGTGATCCATTCATACTGATTTTGCCAGAGGAGCAGGTACTGACGAAGAATAGAAGGGGGAAGCCCCCTTTCTCCCAAGTAGAGATCCACTAGCAAAGCAAAGGTTTCAGGGGTCATCTCTCTTACTTCATTAAAAAAATGATCTAATTTTTTCTTTTGGTTAGGAAGAGCTTGCGACCAGAGATAGTTCAAGCTAATAAAAGGAGCACTCGGATGGGTATAAGGATGATATTTTTTATTCCGCTCAAACCGCTCTAAAAGCTCTACTTTAAGCTCATCAAAATAGGTTTCAGCAAGTAGCCCACCGACCCCTGTAGAGAAAATATCTTTGGCAATAAATCCATCATTAAAAAGATTGAAGCTCCCTTTCCTTCCCCCCATTTCTATCTCATAGCTATCGGTAGCAATAAAGCGGATGATTTCAGCAATCTCCCCCTGCATCATCGAAGAACCATCTATAGCCTTTCCTATTTTTTTATCTTCGATTTTCCTGGGTGCATTTAGAGTATATTGGGTGCCAAAAAAAGAAAAAGAGATCCCGATGATGATCGCAATAAAAACCAGAAAACTTTTCTGGTATTTTCGAAAAAAATTCAACATTTTTAACCCTTCTTAAGACGAGAAAGCAGCTTCATCTTAGCCTCATTTTTTATGGATGAGAGTAACAAACCTGACGCTTTCTCGCAAGAATTGCATTTTAAAGGCTGCAACGGATACAAAACCATTCGATAAATTAGGGGTGGACAGTATGTAGAAATTTTATACTAAATATTTCATTCCAATGATGCTAACATATTATTAACAACTTTAAAAATTATTGATAAACAAGAGAAAACAATGGATGGATCTCTAAAAAAGTTTTTATTTAACGCAAACTTAACGGTAAAGGCCTTTGCTAATATCCTGGGAGTCAGCCCCAGTTTTGTCTATCACTTGATTAACAAGAAACGGATTCCCTCTCGTGACCTAGCTCAGAAGATAGAGGAATTCACAAGAGGAAAGGTAAGGAAAGAAGAACTTCTCTTTCCTAAAGAACTAAAGGAAAAGATATCGATAGAAGAAAATATCCAGAATGCCTTGCAAGATCATGAAGAACGACTCCTTGAAATAGAAAAGCTTTTATTCAAAAAAGAGAAATAGATCTCTTTGAAGGTTCGCTTTGCTCAGATTAAAATGACGAGGCTTAGACAGAAGCTTCTAACTTCTTAAAAAGAAGAGCAAGGTCACTTCCTATAAATCCTTGAGGATCTTTAGTAAGAACAAAGAAGGCAGATCTGGCAAGTCTAACCCCATTTCTTTTGATCCAACTCTCTAAAGCAGGATAAAGTTCGCTCTTATATTGAACATCTCCTTTAAAAAATTTCAATTGGACTAAGATTTCCTTAAAGCGCTCTCCTTTAATTATCTCCTCTGGGAAAGGGCAATCAGGATGAGAAGATACGACAGAAGAAAGGGCAATATCATAAAGGACAATTCGAGAAGAGCCTTCCCCTCTTTTTTCTTGGATTTTTCCCCTCCAATAATCAGCTTCTTTTTGAGTTAAAATGAGAACGCTAAGCTCTCCTTGAGAGGAGAGAACAAGTAACACTTCTGAAAGGGGCAATTGAAACTCGGTAAAAGGGATGAAAGAAGCAGCTTTTCCATATTCAGGATGCAACATAGGGAAAAAATTATTGCTTCCTAAAATCGCTTTAGAAACGTCTCGAAGCTCTGCTAAAAGAGGGGTAGAAGAAAAAAGAAGCTCAGAAAGGAGGTAAAGAGGCACAGGAGGATAACCAAGGAACTTATTTTTTCCCATTTGCATGCACGCACCAAGAAGATAGCTACTTGCCCCTTCCCCAGAAAAGGCTGTAGGGACTCGGTCTCTCCTCATCCAACTATCTAGATCATAAGGATCGAGTTTCTCACTCCATGGCCAATAAGGGATGATCGTTTTATTCTGCCATGGAAAAGTAAAAGAATTACAAAGCTGCTGTTTTAATTGATGGAGGAGAGAAGCATCTTGCTCTTGACTCACGTTTTGCTGCCTTTCCTGATCAAACGTTTGGACCATCTCCACCTCAGCATTAAAAAGAGGCGTCTCGTATGCATCTTTTTCTCCTTGCCTATAAGCTTTTATCATAGTCACATCAACTTCCCCTGTAATCTCCTCTAGCTTTTCACATAACTTTTCTTTTTCAGTAGAAAGAGAGCTTTTCTCTATCCGCTTTATCATCCTTCTCTTTTCCGCGGCTAAAAGTTCTGTAGAGGAGATTTCTATCTCTTCTTTTCCATAAAAATCAGTTGGTTTTAAGTTCTGCTCTGTTACCAAAAGATCTCTAAACTCTTTGATAATCCTTAGAGAACTATCGATATCTGGGGAGGTGAAAGCAAAGTCGAGAACGAGCCGACGGAGAGTATTTTTCACTTTTTGTAGATCAGAAAAAAGGAGCTCTGGTTTAAGGTTTTCTTCTCCTACCCTTTTTGCTTGAGCAAGAACGTGATCAATACTAAGCATCTCTTCTGGCTTTCTACCACGAGTCAGCGCTATTGATCCGACATCTCTCCCTTCGTAATCACTCGGCTTATGGCCTAATAGCTCCTCTTCAGTTTTGCTTGTGCAAACGATCTTAAAAGATTGCCGTTTAGAGGCAAGCCCTCTCATGCGCCCCGAAGCTTGACGAAGTCTCTCAAAGGAAAGAGCAGCGTTGTAGGTAAGAACAGCTTCTGCCTCCTCTGCTAAATCAATATCAGCGCCAAAAGTATGCGTATCGTCAAAAAAAGTAACTGTATGCAAAGGGGAGTGCTTTGTCTTTTCGTAAGGGACAGCTCTCTTTTCTTGGATGCTCCAAAACAGCTGCTGGTTATCTTCATCGTAGTAGATAATGCCACGGATATCGCGCCGCCATATTGCAAAATACTCTCCCATCTGTCTCGCAACCCGCTCATTTTCCATTCCATTGAGAAGGGCCGCAGGGTCGATGAGCGCTCTCATATGGGTAGATCTAAAAAACCGCTCTAATAGGAAGGCAAGGAATGCTTCGGGGTCATCACTTGCAACGGCGATTACCTCAGTGCACTTTTCTTTGATAAGTGCCTCACTTCTCTCTTTTGCTCCTTGAACGAGGAGAGGAGTAGTACCAACAGGAGCACATCCTCTATTAGCGGTAGAGGCGGTGCAGCCAATAAAACGAGGATACATAGAGAAAAAATTCTGAGCATCACTAGTCAAGCTCTGGACAAAATAGCGAATTCCTAATGCATCAATTTCCCTAACGAAGCGAAAAATGGTTTCATCGCTTTGGCGCAGAGACTCAAAAATAATATTTTCCTTGCTCTTTGGATAGCCAAAGAGGGAAAAAGTGGTTGTTTTTTGAAAAAACTGTGCAGCCTCCGTTGTTTCTAGAGAGCAGCCCCTTCTTTTCCTCTCTTCCAGTGCAGCCTTTCTTAAGTGATCAATAAAAGAGCGGCTTTCCTCCTCAGTCAGTCTAATATGGAGCCTCAAGAGGATGGTTTTAACTAGGGACTCATAAGGATTTTGAAACCAGGATTTTGTTTGCAGAGCATTATTGCCTCTGGAGGGCTGCGCATATCCGCTTCCCCCCTTGCCAGAAGGCTTCATCCCATAATCAATTTGGGGCCGTTTCTCCAATGCTTTAGGAAGTTCTTGCGTGAGAAACCCCTGTGCAAAAAATATTTCAGAGGCAAGGGGATGGCGGCTCAAATAAGGGGTCTTCTTTCCTCCCTGTAAAAAATCGAGAAGCTCCTTTTCCCGCGCAGTATCTATCTTCCATAGAAGATCAACTTGCCTTGCAAGAGAAGGGAGGATATGGGCCTTATAGAGATGAGGAGATAACGGATAGGGTTTTTTGCTCTTAATGGTAATCAAAGAAGAGAAATCGCCTATCATTAAAAACCTGCAGATTTCGGTTGCTACTTCAACAAGACGGGGATCGAGAAATTGAGCATCTCCCAAAGGATAGTTGAGCAAATTTCTTCTAGGCTCCACCTGATCATGAAACTCATCGCAAATAGGAGCTGCATGAAGACGGAGAAATTGAAGAGACTGTTTCCAAAGGGTGAGCTCTTCCTTATCTCCCCCTCCTAAAGCTCTTTCGATAAAACTGAGCTCAAATCCTTGATGATCCTCCCTTGTTGAATTGATCTGCTCTCCCTCTTCTTTGGCTTTTGCAAACATCAGATAAAAGGCCCAGAGAGTCTCTTTAGACATTTCCATCGCTCTTTGAAAGTGGAAGATTCTATATCCTCTATAAAAGAGCTCTTCGCTCTGCTTTCCTACGCGCTGTGTCGATGTGGGAAAAAGGGGAAAGGGCCAAATAGCAAAGAGAAGGCTTTTTCTTCCTTGGAGATATTGCAAAACAGGGGTAAGCCAAAACGTTTTTCCTCCACCTGTAGGAAGTTCAAGAAGAACACTTCCTTCTGTTTCTCTCACCCTTTTTAAGGCTAGAACCTGTTCTTTCTTGACCAGATAGGAGGTTCCCGACTCAAACAAAAGATGGGAGAGCACCTGATCAGGAGCATCAGAAAACGTGTAACTTCGTTCTCTTTGGAGCGCCTCTCTGATTTCAGATGGAGTTCCTCTTTTTGCTACATGGAAAAGATGGGAGAGCCGCCCTTTGACAGAAAGATAAAGGAGGATCTCCTCCTTGATTTTCTCCCCTTC
>JACPWA010000207.1 GCA_016191565.1 Simkania negevensis
AGTTCATAAGGCGTACCTTTTCCGAATGGAAAGAGAGAAAAAAAGATGGGGTTTTATTTCCCCTCGTTTTAATCCTCTCCATCAGAAAATCTTAGAAATTGAAAAAATTGCTTTTGAAGACCCTAAGTTACGCCTTCTTTTTACAAATTCCCATATGGTTAAAGGTGAAATTATCCGCTACTACAATACCCCTCCAGAAAAAATTCAGGTGATCCATAACGGAGTGGAGTGGAAAGAAATGGAAACTGATTTTTCTACTTGGCTTGAAAAAAAACAGATAATCTGTGCAAAGCTGGGTCTTGATCCCTCCTGTTATCATTTCCTTTTCGTTGGCAATGGATACAAGCGGAAGGGGCTCTTTCTTCTTCTCAATGCTTTAGCACATCTCCCATTTAAAGAATTTCATCTTACCGTAGTTGGGAAAGACAACAATATGCAGGAGTTTATCAATATTGCTGAAAAACTAGGATTAAAAAATCAGGTAAGCTTCTTTGGAGAGCGCTCCAATATCCGCCCTTTTTACCAATACTGCGACTGTCTTATTATTCCTTCCCTTTATGATCCTTTTGCCAACGTCACTATCGAAGCTCTTGCTATGGGTCTTTTCGTCGTCTCATCAAAAAGCAACGGAGGATATGAAGTATTAACGAAAGAAAATGGAGCAATCATTGAGGATCTTTTTGCACTCGATTCCCTTAAAGAAACCCTTTTGAGCGCTATAGAGCATCCAAAAACATGGATCCGTTCTCAAAACATTAGAAACTCGATCAAATATCTTGACTATCCCCACCCTCTCAAGACACTCATTGACGCTACACTAGGCAGCACATCTTTATGAATCTAGACAAGCTTTTCTACTATCTCATCCGCATAATGGTGTTTCCTCTTGGTTTTCTTTCCCAATCTGCAATCAATCAGCTTGGAAAAGGAATAGGCCTTCTCGCCTTTTATCTCATTAAACCTTATCGGAAACGGACCCTTTCTAACCTCGCTCTGGCAACCACCCTTTCCCTTTCTGAAAAAGATCTTATAAAGGTAGCAAAGCAGTCGTTTCAAAATCTGGCGATTATCTGTCTTGAATACCCAAAATTCGCCCGCCTTAAAAATTTAAATAAATTGCTCATATGCGAAAACCCTGAAGAGGCAGAAAAGCTTAGTAAGGAAGGAAAGGGGATGATCTTTTTCTGCGGCCATCAAGCGAACTGGGAAGTGCTCTTCTTAGAAGGGACGCAAAGAATGCCTGGAGTGGCCATTGGAAAAGAAATCAAAAACCAATATCTCTATCGGTGGATTATAACCATCCGAGAAAGGTTTGGCGGGAAGATCATTTCTCCTAAAATGGCTTTTAAAGAGGGGCTAAGAGCGATAAAACAGGGAAAATTTCTCGGGATTATTGCTGATCAAGGAATGCCTGAGAGCAGCTACTCTTTCGATTTTTTTGGAAGAAGAGGTTGGACTACCCCTGCTCCGGCACTTCTCTCCTATAAAACAAGGTCTCCAATCTTTGTTGCCACCCTTCGGAGAGAAAAAGGAAAATACCTCATTCATTACTCTCCTCCGATTTGGCCAAACCTGGAAAAGCCCCTGGAAGAAGAAGTAGAACGGATGACTAGAAAAGCACTTGCTCTTCTCGAAGAGAGCATTAGAAAAAGGCCGGGGCAGTGGCTTTGGCAACATAATCGATGGAAACAGGAAACACCTCAGAATGTCTACTATCGTTACCGTTGGGATGCGATTTTAATCATCCTTCCTAAAACTGTAGAGAAATGTCGCCTTCTTTTTCCCCATCTCAAAACTTTTCGCCTTATCTACCCAAAAGCCTTCCTTTCTCTCTTATGTCCTGAGCAGCTACAAGGAGAGGTTGAAAAAACCTCTTTTGAAATTCTCCCTTTCAACGAGGAAAAAGAACTTTTTGTTCGCGATTTTCGCTTTAAATTTGTCTTTAACTTTTCAGGAATTGAAAAACTTCGCCCCCATTTCCTGTCCCTAAGCGCTTTTGATGTCTTAACAGAAAAGAAAATTAAAGCTCTTGCTGCTCTACATGCTCAGGAGGGAGATGATTTTTCTGCTTTTCTTAAAAAAGCTCTTACAAGACCCTCTTTTTGGAAAGAAAAACCTTAAGATATACTATAGTTTTTTTCTAAAATCGCACGTTCAAGTTTACTTAAACGGTCATATACCGCATCAAAATTTGATTCCAGTTTGCCCAATCTTTCGTACACTTTAGAAAACCGGCAAGAAAAATATTTCCATATAAATAAAACAAAAAAAGCCATGGAAGCAAATAGTGGCAATGTTACCTGTAATAAGAGTTCCCAATTCATGCTTTATCCTTTTTTCTTTCACAGTTTAGGCAGTGTAAGCATTCATTTAATATTTTCCTACCTTTACTCACAAAAACTTTTATACAAATCTGTTGTTTTTTTGAGATTGATTTGTTTTATACTTACAGCTCAAAAGCTCAAGATGATTTTAAGACTATGCCGCAAGACCGTTATTTCATTGAAAATCCTCTCCAAAAAAACACCAAGATTTCTCTGGAAAAAGAGACCCTTCACAAATTGCGAAGCGTAATGAGAAAAAGGGAAGGAGAAACAGTTGAGTTGATCAACGGAAAAGGGATTTTAGCCATAGGGGTGATAGAAAAGCTCACCTCTAACAAGGGAACCTTATCAATCGAAAGCTATAAAGAGGAACAATTACCTCCCCCTTCTCTTATTGCCGTAGAACCTTTCCTCAAACTCCCCGCCTTGGAATTAGTGATTAAAAAAGGAACAGAGCTCGGCGTGCAGCAGTTTTGGCTTTTTCCTGCAGAGCGAAGTGAAAAAGAGATAGTCTCTTTCCATCAATTAAAAAGGCTACGCGCTATTACAATCTCTGCGATCGAGCAGTGTGGACGGCTTGATTTGCCTGAGATACTCATGCAGCCCCCTTTAAAAAAAATTGAATTTAGAAAAGGCTCTTTGTTTTTCGGCGACCTGCGAAAGAAGGCGTTTCCCTTCCAAGAAATTGCGCCAAAAATTTCCACTTATCCAAAGCCTTTATTTCTTCTTTGCGGCCCTGAAAAAGGTTGGAGCGATGAGGAGCTTTCCTATTTAGATCAGAAGACAAATGGGGTGGGAATCAAACTGCATGGCAAAAGTACGTTGCGTGCAGAAACTGCTGCCATTGCTACCTTTGCTTTTTTCGCTGAGTTCATGGAGCTTCAAAAATCCCTTTAAAGAGAAGTCCCCGCCCTGGATCTAGGGTGGCGATTTCCCCATCTTTAAGGATAGCAAAGGCTCCATCCGCCCTAACTAGACAGGGGATTTTTAAAGCCTTTGCAATTGCTTTAGCTTCCCATTCGGAGCGGGAATCATCAGGATGGTTCTGCAAAAGGATCGCTGCAGCCCCTTTAAGAAAGGGTTCAAACTCTCCATCACAACGGCTCAGTACAGCGATCTTCCCCTTAAGGGAGACTTTCCTCTTAAGCATCTCATCTGAAGGGAAAAGCTTAAGGCTGCCATGAACAATTTTTCCTTCAGAAGGAGCAGTGCGAATAAGCACATCTCCAATATTATCCACGATCATTACATTAGTGGTGCCAATCACTCCAAAAGGGGTTCCCGAAGTCGCTACAACAAGATCACCGTAGGAGACTAGACATTCTCTTAAAGCAAAGCTACTTGCTTCTGCAAACCCCTCCTTAAAATCCTTTACCTTCTTTAAAAAGGGAACTACCCCCCAATTGAAGGCGAGCTGGTGATAGGTTTTTTCATCAGGGGTAAGGGCAATGATCGGCATTTGGGGGCGAAAGCGAGAGATGAGGCGCGCTGTAAATCCGCTGGTACTAAAGGCAATGAGCGCTTTTCCGTTAGCGCTGTAGGCTGTTTTAACTGCAGCGAGTGCCACACAAGAAGAGATATCACTAAAGACGCGGCGCGCTACATCGGTGTAGAAAAATTCTGCATAGTTAACATCCTCTTCTGCAGCAAGGGTAGTGGCTTTCATCATCTTGACTGCCTCGATCGGATATTTCCCTACTGCAGTTTCTCCAGAGAGCATCACTGCAGAAGAATGATCATAGATCGCGTTCGCCACATCAGAAACCTCGGCCCTTGTAGGACGGGGGCTGCTAATCATTGATTCGAGCATCTGCGTTGCTGTAATCACTGGCTTAGAGGTGTGGTAGCACTTCCGAATCATCTCTTTTTGCAGTCTTGGAATCTCGGTGATCGGAAGCTCGACGCCGAGATCTCCACGAGCTACCATGATTCCATCTGCTACCTGAAGAATCGTATCGAAATTTTTTACCCCGACAGCATTTTCAATTTTTGCAATGACCAAAATCTTGCCAGCCCCATGTTGAGCTAAGACCTTTTTAATATCGAGAATATCACTAGCGGTACAAATAAAAGAGGCAGCAATACATTCGAC
>JACPWA010000214.1 GCA_016191565.1 Simkania negevensis
AGAGGAGATGATACAAGAGGAACATCTTCTTCCCCTCAATCCCTCCAGCGCCCACTCCTTTGGACAAAAAGGAAAAGCGCTTCTAAGTGCATCGCGCCAAAAGATTGCTCATTTCCTCAAAGTAAAGCCGAGCGAAATCCTCTTTACATCGGGAGGGACAGAGAGCATGAATCTCCTCATCCGCGGAAGTATCAAAGACACCTCCTCCTCTATCCTCACCAGCAACCTGGAACATCCCGCTGTATTCGAAACAATTAAAGAATTAGAAAAAAAAGGAGCCTCTATAACCTGGCTTTCTCCAGGGATATGGGGAACACCCACCCCAGAGATGATTCGCTCTGCTCTCAGACCAACCACACAATTAATCATTCTATCGGCTGTAAATAGTGAAACAGGGGCCAAGCTTGACCTGGAAAAAGTCGCAGCAGTTGCTTTAGAAGCAAATATTCCTTTGATCATTGACGGTGCGCAACTTCTCGGCAAGGAAAGGTTTAGCATCCCCCCAGGAGTAGTAGGGATGGGCTTTTCTGGACATAAGATCCACGCTCCTAAAGGTAGTGGTTTTATTTTTCTTCGCACCGGCTACCCTTTAATTCCCCTTTTTACTGGAGGCTTGCAAGAAAAAGGGATGAGAAGTGGGACAGAAAATCTTCCCGCCATTATGGGCCTTGCCAAAGCGATCGAAATCTTAGAAAAGGAGATAGATAGCGCCTCTTTGCACATGAAAAAATTACGCGATCTTTTTGAAGAGCTCCTGCATAAAAACATGCCAGGATGCAAGGTAAATGGAGAGGGGCCACGCATCTCTAATACTTCGAATCTTTTTTTCGAAGGAATCGATGGAGAATCTCTTCTCATTCATCTCGATTTAAAAGGGATTGCTGCCTCTCAAGGAAGCGCCTGCTCCTCAGGAGCCCTCGAACCCTCTCGGATCCTTCTCAATATGGGCTATTCTATAGAAAGGGCCCTTTCCTCTCTTCGCTTCTCCTTTAGTCGAAGCAACACAGAAGAGGAGGTGAGAGAGGCTATGCGAGAGATTCTTACTCATCTGACTCAATGTAGTTGCCTTTTCGCAAGGATTGTATGAGTAGATGTGGATGACCATCCATAAAAGCAATAAGCATAATAGGGAAAATAGCCCATTTCTTAGTTGCTAATGAAAAATGATACCGATTTGTAATAAAACTAATAAACTGAGAAGCTACGAAGAAGGAAATAGCAAATGATATGAGCTGAAAATTTACTGAAAACTCTGTCCCTTTTTTATGATAATAAGCTGCATATAAAGTGCTATGAACTATCTTTTGCAAAGCTAAAAAACCTGCTCCTCCCTCATATGCATGGAGATAGTTGAGCTCTTTGATTTCCATCATTTTAGCAGTAGCACCTAAACAGGCTGTCCAACATAAGGCTAACCTCAGTCCATAAACTCCTTCTCCAGCGATAACATTTTTGTGTGTACCTATGTTTCCACAAGCAGATCGTACAAGTTCTAACATGTTTTTCCTCCTTTTTAAAAAATTAAATAAAACATTACTTAATGACATTCATGCAAGCTCCTGACCAATGGAGAATGACAGAATAAACTAGCACATAAAAGGGGACCGGCTACCCACCTCCGAGTATCAAGATGGAAGTTAAAACGAGAAGCTAGGGGCCATACTACAAGGGCTGCCACTAAAGTAGCCATGACGGAAGAGATACGAACTACTTCGCATGATTTTATTTTCTCTTCCTCCTTATAGCCCATGTAGCCTATGGCAAAGATTGCATGAAAAACATACTTAGTAATGAAGATGGAGCTTGTCGTTAAGAACGCATGCTTGAAATTGAGCTTTTTTACTTTTAGTACTTCAGTCAGGATGACAAGCCCTCCTAGGCTAAGCCCTATGGGAATTGCGGTGTAAGGAACTTCTCCTATAATTTTAGGGCTATATTTACAAATAGCAGCTAGTGGTTGTGACATAAGAGATCATCTTTTCTTATTTTCAGAAAGAGGACTCATTATGCATTTGAGAAAATTTAAAAGCAATCAAAATAAAAATTTAAATAGAACGAAGATAGACCTTCTTTCCTTGGGCAAGCGAGCTTTCTTCTAAGCTCAGTTCAAACTCTTTAATGCGAATGCTATCTCCTCTGCCAGGGCGGTGTCCAAGATGCCTTGTCATAAGCTCTTCTAAGCTCTCTCCTTCTTCTCCTTCTAAATCAATGCGCAGCTCTTCATTTATCTCAGAAACTAGGGTCTCTCCTAGATAGGAACGGTCGATGAAAATGCGATGTTTTTCAGGAGCAAACTCTCCTACAGAGACCCATTCATCACGCTGCCCTAAAATCTCATCGACCACATCATCTAGGGTCAAAATTCCAGTGGAGACCCCTCGATCGCTAAGTACAATAGCAACACTTTCATTGTTACTACGAAACTCTTTGAGGATCTGAAGTACCGAGTTTTTCTCCATAATAAACCAAGGGCTGCGACAGTAAGGACGGATCAATTCCCTTTCATCAAGACGGAGAAAATCGCGAGGGTATGCAACAGCAACGATATTATTTACTTGCCTTTGAAAAAGGGGAACAAAAGGAAGAGGGGTATTGCCAAGAAACACTCTAAATTCCTTCACACTTACCTCCGCTGCTATTTTTTCCACAGACTGAATGGGAGCCATCAGATCTTTAGCTGTTTTATTTTTAAGAGAGAAAATATTAAAGGGGATCGAATCAGATCTCCCCTTCTCTCCTTGAGAAAAGACCTGGTCTCTTTCCTC
>JACPWA010000215.1 GCA_016191565.1 Simkania negevensis
TGAGTAAAAAGAAGGGAAAGATGTTTCTCACCATGGCAGGGGCAATGAGCACAGCAGAGCTGGGCCTTTCTCTTGCTGAGCTAATTCGGCAAGATAAAATCCATGCGATCTCCTGTACCGGAGCAAACTTAGAAGAGGATCTTTTTAACCTTGTGGCTCATGACTCCTATGTTCGACTTCCCCATTACCGCTCTCTTACTAAAAAAGAAGAAAAAGGACTTTATGAAAAAGGGATGAACCGGGTGACTGACACCTGCATCCCAGAAGATGTAGCGATCCGACTACTGGAGAAGGTGATCTTAGAGCTATGGGAAGAGGCAGAAAAAAAAGGAGAACGTTATTGTCCCCACGAATATTTCTATCAGATCATCGAAAGAAAGATCTTAGAAAAAAATTACCAGGTTCCTGTTGAAGATTCATGGCTCTATGCCGCTTGTCAGAAAAAGCTTCCCCTTTTTGTTCCTGGATGGGAGGACTCTACCCTTGGTAATATTTTTGTTTCCCATGTAATCCATGGCGAGATCAAAAGCTTTAATATCATTAAATCAGGGCTTGAACAGATGAAAACGCTGGTAGAATGGTATCAAAAAGTGTCAGCCATATCTCCGATTGGCTTTTTTCAAATCGGCGGCGGCATTGCTGGCGATTTTCCGATTTGTGTTGTTCCCCTCATTCGCCAAGATCTAAGAAAGACCTCTTGTCCTCTATGGAGCTACTTTTGCCAGATCAGCGATAGCACCACTTCCTTCGGCTCCTACAGTGGTGCTACCCCAAGTGAAAAAATCTCCTGGGGTAAAATCTCTGAAACTACCCCGACCTTCATTATCGAGTCAGATGCGACGATTGTTGCCCCTCTGATTTTTCAATACATTTTAGACGGGTCAAAAACTCAGTAGCCTGCATATCGTTAAATCTATTGTAAGAATTGCAGAAGTCTAAGAAAATGCATGGTTTAAAGAGATGCCTTTAATCTTTCCACCCTTATTTCGATAGGAGGATGGGTAGCAAAAAGGTGCAGAAGTCCTCCTCGTTTGGTCGTAGAGATCATGAGTGCTTGGAAAGAGGAGGCTTTTTTCAGAAGAGCTTCCTCTTTAGATCTTCCAAGTTTTTCTAGCGCTGCAATCATATGCTCTTTTTTGGAAAGAAAAGCGCCTCCTTTATCGGCTCGAAACTCTCTCCATCTAGAGAAAGCAGCAATCACAATCGATCCTAAAATCATAAATACAATTTCAAATAGAAACGATAGGAGATAAAAACTTCCATAAGAGACTCTTCCATTTCGCTCTTTACTTGCGGAGGAAAGAGCGTAGGCAAGTACGCGCGATAAGAACATAACAAAGGCGTTCACTACACCTTGAAGAAGGGTCATTGTCACCATATCCCCGTTAGCAATGTGAGTAATCTCATGGCCAAGAATGGCTTCGAGTTCCTCTTCATTCATCTGCTCTAGAAGGGCGGAGGAGACGGCTACGAGAGAGTGTCTTTTAGTGGGGCCAGTAGCAAAGGCATTGAGTTGCTTAGATTGAAAAACCCCCACCTCAGGAGTTTGAGGAAGGGTTGCAGTTTTGGAAAGGCGTACTACGGTGGCATAAAGTCGCTGGAATTGAGGGTTTGAATAGTTTGGGTCGATAATTTTTACCCCCATCATCCATTTTGCCATCTGCTTAGAAAGGGCAAGGGAGATAAAAGCCCCTGTCATTCCCCAGATGAGGCAGAAGATCATAAGGGAAGAGTAATCGAGTCCATGTGCTGTAAGGTAAGGCTTAACATTCAGAAGAGAGAAGAGAAAAGAGATTGTCAACATGACAAGAATGTTTACTGCTAAAAAAAGAACAATTCTTTTTACCCATTTCATATCCACCTCTTAAGTTACTATTGATCCTAATTATATTCTATGAATGCGTTTTATCACAAATTAAAAAATTTAGGTAATGTTTATTTTATTTAAAAGGAAGACCAAAGGAAACTGTCGAAAAAAATCTTCTCATTCAATGTAAAATTTGCTATCGTGTTACACTTCCCTTCGGAGGAAAATATGATTAAGGAAACCAGAGAGTGGGTTAAAAAGAATCAAGAGGAAACGCTGCGCGACTTTTTTACTTTGCTGAAATTTAAAAGTATCAGCACTGATCCTGCGTTCAAGCAAGAGGTGGCAAACTGCGCCCTATGGCTTAAAGGATATTTGGAAAAGCTCGGTTTAAAGGCGGAAGTGTGGGCAACTCAAGGGCATCCTACCCTTTTTGCTTCTCATCTTAAAGCAGGCCCTTCTAGACCGACCCTTCTTCTCTATCACCACTATGATGTACAGCCAGTGGATCCCTTGGAACTCTGGACTTCTGATCCCTTTCAGCCAGAGATCAGGGAAGGAAATGTCTATGCAAGGGGAGCAGTTGATAGCAAAGGACAATGTTTTTATACAATGACTGCCCTCAAGGCCTTTTTTCAGTTAGCCGGGAGTTTGAATTTTAATTTAAAAATCGTGATCGAAGGAGAAGAAGAGATAGGCAGCCCTGGCCTTCTGCAGCTTTTAAAAACGAAAAAAGAATTTTTAAAAGCAGACGCCTGTTTAGTGGTCGATGTGGATCTTTTAGGAAAAGAAAACCCTGCTATCACTCTAGGGATCAGGGGGGTAATGTCAATGGAGGTCGAAGCTATGACAATGTAAAAAAATTCACTAAAAAAGAGCTCGCCTCTTTTGACTTTAATATCGATGTAAAAACACAGACCAAGACTTTTGATGTCACTGCCTTTGCTGGCGAGGGAAAATACTCTCTTCTAGAGTCGAACTGGATCCGCCCTGTTTTGGAGATCAATGGCTTTGGAAGTGGGTATGTAGGAAAAGGGTTTAAAACAATTATCCCTGGGAAAGCAATAGCAAAGCTTTCCTGCCGTCTGGTCCCAAACCAAGATCCAAAGAAAATAAAAAAAGCAGTTGAAGATTTTTTGAAAAAAAACATGGCAAAGGGTATAGATTTTAAACTAGAACTAGGTTCTGGCGGGGTGGGATTTATTGCTTCACCGAACTCTAAAATTGCCAAAATAAGCGCTAGTGCTTATGAAGAGGTATTCGGAAAAAAATGCAAACGGATCTTGTGCGGAGCTACGATTCCGATTGCGCCAGAACTCTCTAAACTGGTTAAGGGAAATCTAGTCCTTGTTGGAATGGGTCTTCCTTCAGACCGTCCTCATTCTCCTAATGAGCATTTTGGCTTAGATCGCTTTGAAAAAGGAGTATTGGCCATGGTAAAAATTTTTGAACTGTTTGCAAAGCAAGGAAAATAGATGCTTTTTTTGAGAAAAAATCTCAAAAACCTTTCTGATTTTTCATTAAGTGAGAAAAGGCCTCTTTTTTGGCTGCTTCTTGCCCCATTTCTCTTTCTTCTTTCTCTTCTTATTGCTCTTCCCTGCTCTTCTCGTGTGGGATTTATCCTCCCTTTTCTGTCCTTTATCGGTTTTTTGGCAATACTACGTTTTAAGTTAAAAGGGCTTTTTCTATCTTTAAGCGGGTTTGTCTTTTATATTTCTTTCGACTTTTTTTTCCACACCGACCCTTTTTTTCTTTGGAGAAGCTGTTGGGGCCTGTCTCTTTGTGCCACCCTTGTTCTTTCTCTTGTCTCTTTTGAAGAAATAGCGAGCTATTAT
>JACPWA010000036.1 GCA_016191565.1 Simkania negevensis
GGCTTGGTTGACAGCTACAAAGCCTGCCTCCACCATGAGGATGAAATGATCTTTGAATTGTTGAAGGTGTTTCATACAGCTTAAATCCTTATAAGTTGAGGAATTGAAACATTTTTAAAAAAATTATGATGATTTTTGGTTTCGAACCATGTTCATAATCACCGCCATTACCTGGGAAATCAGGTTGGAGATCGATTCTCCAATCTGTGTCACCTGGCTCATCGAAAATTGTAACAGCAAAAATTTACCGGGTGTTGCCTGCGAAATTTTGCTGGCAACCGATCTCACTTGCGATACGACCTGGCTTTGCAGTTTGATATATTGTTTAATCAAAGTAGTGAACGAGATGGTCGCCCAAAATGTTTCGCCCATAAAAGATCTCCTTTAAGTTGTCTATTTTTTGTTTGCAAGTCTTGTGAGCACTCTTTGCAGAGCTGCGTAGCCAAGCAAGAGGACACCGAGGTCATCGTAGTCGGAAGAGCCTGTTCCTTGTCGCAGAGCGCTTTTGATCTCTTGGATCTTGCTTTCACAAACCTTCAAAAGTTCTTTTGCTTTGGAAGGGTTTCCTTTGAGTTCTTTTTCCAAGTCGAACTCGAAGAGGGTTTTTCCTTTTTTTTCTAATCCGTACATAGTGCTATACTCCCTGATTCACCCTCTTATCGGGGGCGTGTTATTGCAGATTGTAGTTAATTCTAAATTTTATTCCATCTTTTTCTAGCAAAATCATATCGGGCATGATATCGGTGATGAGCATTCCGTCCATATTGTCTCCAAGACCCAAAATTCTCCCGTTGATTACGACGAAGAGATTCTCGTTGTTTTTCTTGGAAAATCCGGAAATCTGGTATTGGGAGGAGATATCGATCCGAGAGGTATTGGAATTGGTATAGACTACAAAATTTTTAACTACCCGAATCCCATTCAGCATTTTGAATTGTTCAAGTGAGTCGTTAAAAAGGGAGGACTGTTTTTGGTCGACCCTTCCTGCCAGGATCAACTCCCCATTGGTCAGCTGGAAGGTGACACCGCTAAATCCTTTTTCGATAAGAAGCCCTTGCACCTGAGTTTGCAAGTTGAGTTCGACGACGACCTGGTTATCGAGTCTGTCCAGATAGGGGAAGTTGAGGTTGAGATAATCGGCTAAACTCTGTAGCTGGTCATTATTTTGCAGATACCCTTTGATGATGAATCTACCGGGGGTTGTCGAATAGATCGAAACCCCTTGCCAATCGGAATTCGATTGCAGAAGACTATTCATATTTTGCCAGACATACTCATCGACGATCACATTATCGTCGATATGCGCTACGAAAGGGAGATTATGCATCTTATAGAGGAGTTCCTGCTTGTCGATAGTGGTAAGGACATGGCCTACCAGAAAGAGGCTTCCGTTTGCAGTATTAAAAGAGAATTGGATATCGTTGAATCCATGGAGCGTGTGCTTGATCTCATCCTTGGGATCTTTTACATCGAGTGTAATCATCTCTGTTTTGAAAAGGCTTAAAAGGGATGCAAATCCTCCGATAAGAGCTAATAC
>JACPWA010000246.1 GCA_016191565.1 Simkania negevensis
GGTAATATTACGTAATATTGGAGAGTTCTTAATATTGGAGATTATATGATATATAAAAAAATCTATAATAAAGAGTGTAACAATTAAAATATATTTTATTGTTTTAACTATTATTAATTTACCAGATTTTATTACTTTTAAAACGTAATTCCGTAAAAAAAGTGGATATGGTCCTCGAATAATGGGACACCCTTTATAACCTTGGGCTTCAAGCATCTCATTAATTTCCATTTCGACAAGGTCAACCAGTTCTTCATCCCCTTTGCCAATCTGGTCCATTTTATTTAAGAAAACCACAATCGAAGGAACGCCTACCTGTCTTGCAAGGAGAACGTGCTCTTTTGTTTGAGGCATAGGACCATCAGTGGCACCTACGACGAGAATCGCTCCGTCCATTTGCGCAGCACCAGTGACCATGTTTTTTACATAGTCAGCATGACCAGGGCAGTCGACGTGAGCATAATGTCTTGCTGCTGTCTCATATTCAACGTGGCTTGTGTTAATTGTAATTCCGCGAGCCTTCTCTTCAGGGCTATTATCAATTGAAGCATAGTCGCGAAACTTAGCCCCTCCCCTCTTTGCAAGATAAGAGGTAATCGCAGCTGTAAGAGTTGTTTTCCCGTGGTCAACGTGACCAATCGTTCCAATGTTAATATGCGGTTTTTTCCGTTCAAAAGCTACCTTTGACATTCTACTATTCCTCCGCTTAAGGCTCCTAATCGTTATTTTTCTTAACTTTAGTTTTTATATGTATCATGACTTTGTATCCACGGAATATTGCCCAAGATAGGACTCGAACCTACGACCTCTTGCTTACCATGCAAGTGCTCTACCTCTGAGCTACCTGGGCATACTTCTGGTCCTAATCTCGCTGAGCGTTTTTCCGAATACTTTCACTCACCAGCATGTCTTTAACTCTTAACCAAACCTTGGGTCGAAAAGTTAAACGGACATCTTTCCCTTTTTTACTCGAATGGAACAAAGTGTAACGAGCCAAGATAATAAACGCAACACTTAACTTTTGAAAGTGGTGGTTTTTTCCATTAGGCCTCTTTTAAAACTCGCTTTGCTTAAGGATTAAAGATAAGTTTTAGGCATGTCTGAAAAACGATTTTGAAGACAATAAAGAAACTCGGCTAAGGTCACTTTTGACGGTAGACGATACGCGCTTTACTGAGATCATAAGGAGACATTTCCACAGTCACCGTGTCCCCTACAAATACCCGAATATTTCTCATTCTCATTTTTCCAGAAAGATGGGCAAGGACTGTCATCCCATTTTCCAGTGTCACTCTAAATGTCATATTAGGAAGGAGCTCTTCAATTTTTCCGTCGAGTTTAAGGGTGTCTTCTTTCGGCATATGTCTCGCGTTAAAGATAGTTATGGTAAATAAAACTTGAAAAAGGAGCTAGTGCTGCTTCCCTTTCTCAATTCTAGTTTCCCATGTATCTTATAGAACTTCTCTTTTAATTGGTAGTAGCACAAAGAGAAACCCTTGTCTTTTTTTCTCGAATGCCCGATCATTTTAGGAAAGAATTTTTCTCTTAAATCCATGGAAAATCAAAATATTCTTGGTAAACAGGAAAAAATGAAAAAGCTCTTTGCACTTCTTCCTAACAAAGAGGCCATCTATGAAAAAGTGATTGCCCTTGGCAGCGAGTTGCCCCCTTTGGATAAAAAATATCAGATAGAGGAGTATCTTGTACAGGGCTGCCAAAGTCGCCTTTATCTAAGAGCATTTAGAGAAGAAACGCTAGTCCGCTTTGAGATCCATTCTGAAGCGCTGATTTCTGCAGGGCTAGCAGCCCTCCTCCTCTTTGTCTATGATAAAGAGTCAGCCGAAACCATCCTCAAAACCCCCCCAGACTATATTAAAGAGATCGGAATTCTAGAAAATCTTTCCCCTGGGCGCTCAAGCGGTCTGCGCAGCCTCTATCTCAAGATGCAAAAAGAAACTGCTAGAATTTATTTAGAAACTTCTAAAACAACCGAAGTTCAGCGTTAAAATAAATATTTAATTTCCTCTTGCAAAGTAGCTGTCACTTCGATTTTCCCCGAGGGAAGGTAGAAAAGGTTCACTTCCAAGCGCACTCCAAATTCTCCCGGCAAATAGATTCCTGGCTCAATAGAAAAACAGGTCCCTGGGATCAAAGAACGATCATCTTTGGTTTCTAAACTATCGAGATTAGCTCCTGGACCATGAGTCTCTTTATAGATGTTGTGACCAGTGCGGTGGGTAAAAAACTTCCCATACCCCCCCTTTTCGATCACTTCACGCACCACCAGATCTACTTCGTAACCTTTAACCTCTTTCCTTTCTTTAATCTGCTTTGTAAGAAAGTCAATCCCTTTTTTCTGCGCTTTATAGACAAGGGAATAAACCTCCTGCTGTTTCTTCGAGAGAGAAGAAGAGGCAATAGCCATCCGGGTCATATCAGCAATGATTGCTTCGGGATCATTTTTTTTAGCCCAAAGATCGATCAAAATCAGATCTCCTTTCTTGATCTCTGAGGAGGAACTTTCTCTTGGCTGATAATGGGGATCAGCGCTGTTTTTTGAGACGGCGCAGCAAGGGGAACTTTCAGTGAAAAGCCCTAGCTTTTCAAACTCCCTAGCAATAAACTGCTGCATTTCATATTCTGTAATCTTTTTCCCTTCTTGAAGCCCTTGCCGAATCAATTCCCAAGCTTTTTCTACAATTTGGTCCAGAAGCTTTGCTGTCTCTTTATGTAAATGGATCCCTTTTTCAGTGGCCACAGAGTTAAAGCGCTGGAGTAAAGGTGCCGAACTAACCACCTCTTTACCAAAACTTCTAATTAAATCAATCGTTCCCCCATCTACTTTAGAAATCGTAGGGATTGCTCCTAAAGGAGAATATTCCATGGCAACTCTCAAGGAGAGAGCTAAGATTCTTTTGAGCTCTTCTCCAAGCTGCTGGTAGCGAAGATAGCTGCTTTGTGATCCTTCGAGGTGATCAAGGGTATGGGGTTCGATCTGGTGAGTGATCTTATGAGGGATCCCCTTCTGAGGAATCCAATAGAAGAGACGGCGAGTTAGATGGGCATTTTTGGGCATTTTTAGTACTTCTAAAGCAATCGTATTACTTTTACGAAAGTCAAAGAGGAGCCATCCATCGATTTTATGCCGCTTAAGTTCTTCTTGGACCTCTTTAATAAAATCCATTTCCCCTCGCTAGTGATATAAACACTGGATCAGCGCAGAAGCTGCCACGACCCGAAGGATCTGATAGGGCTCTTCTAGTTTCTCCAACAAGAAAGGGAGAGATGCCCTGTCTCCCACATGTCCCAAAGCACCCAAGATATTGATTTTCATTTCTCGATCCATCGAAGGGTAAACCTCCTGGAGCACAGTAATCGCTTCTTTTTCTCTGCCAGAAAGAGCAAGAACAAGGGCTGATTGCACTCGAACATTTTCCTCTTTTTCTTTTAAAAGGGCACGTAAGATGGCAAGGGCATCCTCTCCCCCTTCCTCCAGAAGGACACCAGAAGCTGCATAAGAAACTCCGAGAATGCGATTTTTTAAGAAACTTTTGACTGCCTCCTCTGCTTTAGGAAAATTCACCACAGCTAATAGGTTATAGATCTGGAGACGAGTCAAAAGATCGACTAGCGAGGGATATTGCGGAATGTGAGGAGTATGCCGAATCTCGCTTGGAGAAAGGATATGAAACATAGGGTTGCTTCCAGATTCTAACATCATTTTATCCTTTTGGATCACAAGAAAACTATAAAGGATTTCTCCTCCAAGGGAGATCTCTTCCCTCCCTTCGATCATCCCAAGAGCAATATTCGCTTTCACAAAGGGATCAGGAGTTATTTTAAGCACCTCTTTGGCAATCTTATTTCCTTCCCTTCCACAGTGGGAGAGGGCATAAGCCGCCAGTCGACGGCTCTCTGCATCAGAAGAGTAGACCCATCTTTTGAACACTTCTCCCATCTCTTTAGGAAGAAACCGACTCCCCAACCAAGCAGCAGTTATTGAAACGCCAGGATGTGGATCTCTAGAAAGAACCACGATCCTTTGGGCACAAGATAAAGGAATCTCTTTTAGTTCAAAGGTACTAAGAGTATTTAATGCTGTGATGCGCACAAAGGGAGAGCAATCATCAAGAAGCTTTTCTAAAGCAAAAAGTTTCTCTTTAAGATCGAGATGGCCGATAATACCGCAAAGAAGAGAGCGCATTTCAGCCCGATTGCTATGTAAAAGTTGGAAAAACTCCTCTTCTTCGATTTTTTCATACATGATTACAAGAGCGGTAAGGGCCGCTTCTTTTTCCTGAAGAGAGCTCTCCTCTTTCGCAAGAATTGCTTTAAAATCCTCCCTTGCTTCTTTTACCTCCAAAGAACCTAGCGTGCGAATGACTTCTAGGCGGACAAACCAGACCTTTTCTCTTCTCAAAAGCTTTTGCATTTCTGAGATCAGCACCTGATCCCTATAACTTCCAGAGAGTTTAACGGCCAGATAGCGCAAAAAAGCGTTGTTAGAATGCATCTGATGTTTCAGAAGAAAAGTAGCCCGGACATCTTGAGTCGCGTAGGCACTCATTAAAGAAGCAACATTAATAATGAGCTGAGGAGAATTTTCCGACTTAGATAAAATCCCCCAGGCAATTTTCTCCAAAAGATCATCACTCAGAGCCTTTTCCTTCTTACCCCATCTCTTCCATTCAATAACTGCTTCATCATCCTGCCCGCTATCAGCTAAAACCCTGATATAGGCTTCACGGAGCCGCTCCGACTTAGGGTAGAGA
>JACPWA010000247.1 GCA_016191565.1 Simkania negevensis
AGCTTAGCCAAAGGGGGTAAAAATAGCTGAGGTGCAACTGGTCTTCACCTCAGCTATTTTTACCCCCCCTACGCCAGATCCCACGGGATAACCCAATCCTTTTCTGTTACTGCATAAGCTTCTGGTGTTGGTGCAATGATAAGCCCTCTTTGTATATTTAAATGGGGATGCTGTTTGCGAAAGGCAGCAATGCCCCTGGCATCTTCCTTAGTAGGATGTGCAGCTGCTTTTATTTCCATTGGATAAAACTTTCCATCTCTTTCAAGAATAAGGTCACATTCAGCTCCAGAATGTGCTCGCCAATGATAGATATAGGGAGGAGTAGAAAGAAGAAAGGCTTGTTTCCTTATTTCACTGACTACAGCACTTTCAAATAAGGCTCCCCAGAGCGGATGCCCTCCAATTGCCTCTTTTGAAGAGATCATTTGTGAAAAACAGATCTGCCCTGTATCTGCAAAATATCCTTTTGTCTTGAGACTCATTTTTTTCACGCTATTATTTGAGTAGGCGGGGATTTCAAACCATTCAAATGTATGGATTAGCAGGTTAAGCCACCTCTTTGTCGTTTGAGGGGTTAGCCCTATTTCCCTCCCTAAATGGCTATAGTTTATCTCTTGTGCAGAGTGAGCAGTTACAAGCCGCACAAATCGGCTAAACTGTTGAAAATCAGAAATATCTCCTAGTATACGAATGTCTTTCTCTATATAAGTACTCTGATAGGAAAAGTGAAAATCTGGTATAAACTCTAACTTGACAAACTGCGCCTCAGGGTAAAAACCTCTCCACAGATGTTCATAAAGAGTATGAGGAAGATTAAGTCGAGCCACAGGTTTGGCAAAAAAAACATCCGGCTTGGTAAGCCACCTTTCCAACCATGTAATATCAGGTTGTTTACTTGCCATTTCTCCTAAAGAGAAGTTTTCCAATTGGATAAGGATTGCTCGTCCTGCTAAACTTTCAGCAACTTGTTTAAGAATGCCCCATTGTTGCGATCCTGTCAGAATATATTGCCCTCCTTCTTTAGATTGGTCAATCCATCTTTTAAGGACCGGTACAAGCTCAGGAGCATACTGAACTTCATCAAGAATAAGTGGCGGAGGATGATTACTTAAAAAAAGCTCTGGGTCTTTCCTTGCGTTTTGGATGTCATGCACCGGGTCGAAAACGACGATAGGAACCTCAGGGAATAGATGCTTGAGTAGCGTACTTTTCCCCACCTGTCTAGCTCCAGTGAGCACTAAACAGGGGAAGTTGCTAAAAAGTTTTTTAACTCTTTCACTCAACAGCCTTTTAATATAGAAAGTCATCTCTTAACCTGCTTTAGCTTGATTTTTGGTGATACTATCACTAAAAATCAAGTGTTTTTATCATTTATACTTGAAAATTGATGACGTTATCATCAATTTTAGAGCCAAAATTAGGACGCTGGGTTTTAAAGCTTTTTGAGCAGACGGATGGCCAAGAATAGAAAGGGTAGCGAGAGGAGAGCATAAAGAAACCAGTAACTGCTTTTCCATTCGAGGGTAAGGACACCATTACTAGAAAAGAAAAAGAGGGCAATCGCCAGTACTAAAAAAACGGTTCCGATCAAGAGAAGGACAAGAGGGAGTACCCCACCGATCTGTCTTTCTTGTTCTACTACTTCCACCTTTTCCTCTACTTTCTTTCCTACTTTTCCTTGTTCATAATAGCTGAGAGGGTCTTCCTTAGCAGGTTCAGCCCGAGTAAATGTGGTTTCTACTCTCTCATCGGGAACCCCAAGTCCCCTCCGATTTCGGACAGAATAGGGAGGCTTGTAAAGAGAAGCAAGACTTTCTTTTAGAGGCTGCGCTTCAAATCTTTCATCGGGGGATGGAGAAAAAGCAGAAGCACTTTCTACAGGTGCCGTGCTAAGATCGGCCCCGCAAAAAGGGCAATAGGTCGCTTCTAAGTTCACATCTGCTTCGCAGCTAAGACAAACTTTAGTTCGATCTTGAGGGGCCATCCCTGCTTCTCTCCACTTCAATTTCTTCTTTGCATCTTAGCTCTTTCTTGTCAGAAGTAAAAGAAAAATCATTTTTTTTCGCAAGTTTAGAAACTCAATTTACACAAAAAAGAGGGCATAAAGGAATATAAAGATTTTGAAAAGTCAATTGGTTTAGATGAGTTAGGAAGTGACTTTAAGAGAAAGAACTGGCTAGAATAGAGATAATCTATCTATCTAATCTAAGGCAAAGGAGATTTTTAATGTCAGAGAAAGAAAAATTTGCTCTTGTTGTCATCGGCAGTGGTCCAGGAGGTTATGTAGCGGCAATTAAGGGAGCGCAAATGGGGGGGAAAATTGCTTTAATCGAACAAGAATATCTCGGTGGAACCTGTCTTAATGTCGGTTGCATCCCCTCTAAGACACTTCTTTCCAATGCTGAAATGCTAAAAAAGATTAAACATGCTGAAGATTATGGGATTTCTCTGCAGGGGATCACTTTTAACTACGCCAAAATGAAAGCGCGCAAAGATCAGGTCGTGAGTGGGATTAAAAAGAGCTTAGAATGACTTATTCGTTCCAACGGGATTACCATCATTAGAGGACGGGGAGAACTTCTTTCTCCTACCGAAATTAAAATCAAAGGAGAAGAGAATCGGATTATTGAAGGAGAAAAAATAATCATTGCTACTGGATCTCTTCCTATCGATATTCCTGCTTTTCCCTGGGACCACAATCAAATCCGGAACTCCACTTCAATTTTAGAACTCAGCGAGCTTCCCAAATCGATAGCGATCATTGGAGGAGGCTACATCGGATGTGAATTTGCTTCTCTTTTTGCCTCTTTTGATGTCAAGGTCACCATTATCGAAGCGCTCCCCTCGATTGTGCAAATGCAAGGGCAAGCAATCTCTACAGCACTCACATATGCATTCAATCAACAAGGCATTGCTACTCTCACAAACACCTCAGTCGAAAAAATAGATAAGAAAAAAGAGGGGCTTACCCTCTTTCTTTCTGATGGAAGAACTCTGCAAAGTGAGATGGCAGTCGTATCAGTAGGGCGCCGTTTTAATTCAGCAAGATTAGGGCTGGAGAAAGCGGGAGTGCTCACTGGGCCCAAGGGTAATATCGAAGTTAATGAGAAAATGGAGACCAACGTTCCAGGAATTTATGCGATTGGCGACGTAACAGGGAAAATGATGCTCGCTCATGTGGCCTCCCACCAAGGAATGGTTGCTGCATCGAATGCCCTAGGAAGAGAAACACATCTTAATTACGTCGCTGTTCCCGCCGTGATTTTCACCGATCCAGAGATTGCCTCTGTAGGCTTGACAGCAGAGCAAGCCAAAGAGAAAGGATTGGAAATTAGCGTCGGAAGATTCCCTTTCCAAGCTTTAGGAAAGTCACAGGCAGCAATTGAAACAGAAGGATTTGTCGAAGTGGTCTCTCATCGGAAAACAGGAGAAATTCTCGGAGCGCAGGTCGTGGGACACCACGCCTCTGCTTTGATTGCAGAGATGGCTCTTGCCATAAACAACGAGCTCACTCTAGATTGTGTAATAGAGACAATTCATGCTCACCCCACCCTTCCTGAAGCATGGCTAGAAGCAGCTCTTTTAGCGAATGGAACGCCGATCCATTTTCCTCCTAAAATAAAGAATAGGACAAGCCTATGATAATGAAAAAAGAGCCTTTAAAGATGACAAATCCTCTTCCCCTGATTTCTGAACCGCAGGAAGGAGAAGCTACTATGGGCCGTTTCCCCAAATGGCTCCATTATAAGCTTCCTAAAAGCAACTCTCTTCTGGAGACAGAAAAAATCTTAAAAAAAGAGGGGTTAAATACAGTTTGTGAAGAAGCTAAATGTCCCAATCGGATGGAATGCTACTCAAAGAAAACCGCTACCTTTTTAGCGCTGGGGAAAGAGTGCACAAGAAGTTGCGCTTTTTGTGAAATTGACTTTTCCAAAACCCCTAAGCCCCCCGAGAAGGATGAACCTTTAAGGATTGCCCGAGCAGTCAAGGCACTTGGCCTAAGGCATGTGGTAATTACGATGGTAGCCCGCGACGATCTTCCTGACAAAGGGGCCTTTCACATCAAAGAAATCATTGAAATGGTGAGAAAGGAAAATAAAGAGGCTACGATTGAAGTGCTCACCTCTGATTTTTCTTTAGACTACGGCGCTCTACAAATCATTGCAAGCGCCCAGGTAGAGATTTTTAATCATAACATTGAAACTGTGAGGCGACTGACTCCTCGGATTCGGCATAAAGCTACCTATGAAAGAACTCTCCAGGTCTTGAAAACGATGAGTAAAGAGCATAAGACTCCCCTTGTAAAGTCGGGAATTATGGTAGGGCTAGGAGAAACAGAAAAGGAAGTGCAAGAAACAATTCAAGATCTTAAACATGCAGGTTGCCACATTATCACCATCGGACAGTACTTACAACCAAGCCGCAAAAAAACCCTGGTCAAAGAGTTCGTTACACCTGAGCAATTTAAGCGCTATGAAGAATATGGTCTTTCCATCGGTGTAGAGCATATGTATGCAGCCCCCTTTGTCCGCTCTAGTTACAACGCTGATCTTTTTATTAAGAAAAGAGGCTCGCCCTCATGAATGAGCAGTTAGAAAATGCTCCTCTACTCGATGCCATCGATCTTGAGATCCTCATGCATCGTGAGGTTCATTTTGGATCGAATTTTCATGTAATGCTCCAGTACTACAAAGAAGAAGGGGTCGGCGCTTTACAAGACTTCTCTCTGCAAGAGATTAAAAAACTAGAAAAGCTTGAAAAAGACCTTGGAAAAGATCTTGCTGAAACCTACCTTCCAGAGACGGCAAAAGAGATAGTGAAGGAGAAGCAGAAACTCTATCAAAAGCTACGCGATGTTTACTCTGAAAAAACAAACGCTCCTTATGCTATGTTACTCAGCGACCTTATCCTTTCAGAAGAAGAGTTTCCTAAAAAAGAAATAGAGTCTCTTATTAAGGAGGGGAAAAATGCGGTCTCTGCTCTTATTTTCCTCCTTTCTTCTAACCTCTTTTACGACCCTCTTTCCCCAGGATACGGGAGGAGCCCTCTCTTTGCTGCACAGATCTTAGCAAAAATTCAAGATGGTCGGGCAATTGCTCCCCTTTTTGAAGCTCTAGGACAAGAAAGCTTCTTCGCTGATGACGAGCTTATCAAGGCGCTTTGTTCTTTCGGAGAAAAGTCAAAAAAATTCCTCCTTAATATCTTAAAACAGAGACCTTTTTCAAAAGATAATGAACATGCTGCCATTGTCTTAAGTTTCTTTCCCCAAGACCCTGAAATTGAGGCAGAATGCCTCACTGTTCTTGAGCAAGAAGAAACTCTTAGGAGCCCTCTTTTTTTTACCTACCTCCTTTCCATCTGCACCTCTTTATCCAAAGAGGCTGATCGGAAGCGACTTATCTCAATTTCCCACAAAAAAAATCTTCCTAAAGAAATCGCAAGCGAATTAGAGCTCTGTAAACTTAGTTTTTAGAGCGCTAGTGAATCATCACACTCTGGAAATAAATATTCGGTTTCCAAAGACCTTACTATTAATTGCTTTTATATTAATAAGTAATTATGTCCATTGCTTTAGTTAATATATTTATCTATATGAACAACTATACAGGAAATTATATTCAAGCTAATTTTCCAAATAAAACAATAAGATGTTTATATTCAGTTGGTTTAATCCATGTCCGGAATAAGGAAAAAGAAAGCTGTCCTTACCAGTCGGATAGCTTGCATCATTTTAGCTGGCGGCCAGGGAACAAGGCTGATGCCTTTAACTTTAAACCGCTGCAAGCCTGCTGTCAGTTTTGGAGGACGGTACAGGCTCATCGACATACCGATTTCTAATTCTTTGAATTCCAACATGAAAAACATTTTTGTGATCTCGCAATTTTTTTCTTCCGGCCTTAACAGCCACATTCAAGACACTTACCATCTTGACCATTTTCAAGGGGGAACTCTTACCCTACTTAGCCCCGAAGAGCGGGGGACAGGAAAGATTTGGTATAAAGGGACTGCTGATGCTGTAAGGAAAAATGTGGAGCATTTAACAAAGCTTCCGGTCGACTATTTTCTCATTCTTTCAGGCGATCAGCTCTATAATATGGACCTAGAAAAAATGGCGGCATTTGCAGAACAAAAAGAGGCTGATTTAACCATTGCAACCCTTCCTGTGAGCAAAGGAGAAGCAACCCGGATGGGGCTTTTAAATATCGATAAACATTCTATGATTGTCGATTTTCAAGAAAAGCCAAAGGACCCTGCGATTGTAAGTCTATTTGAACTTAAAGAATCGTTCATGCGAGAACATAACCTTAAAAACCTCCCTTCTCCTTTCTTCCTTGCCTCCATGGGGATATATCTTTTTAAAAAAGAAGTTCTCCTCAAGCTGCTTGCAGAAGATCCAAGAGAGGACTTTGGAAAGCACTTGATCCCTACGCAAATTCAAAAAGGAAAAGCTGCCGCTTTTCTACATCAAGGTTATTGGGAAGACATTGGAACTATCTCATCTTTCTATGAGGCTAACCTCTCTTTAACCACTAATTCTCTTGGCCTAAATCTCTATAATGAAATTCTACCTATCTTTTGCCAAAACCACCATCTTCCAGGAGCTCGTATCCTGCACACCCAACTGGAGGATTCTATTGTTTGCGATGGGGCTATTATCAATGCAAAGGAGGTCAGTAGAAGTCTGATCGGTCTGCGCTCTGTGATAAAAAAAAATACAATCATTCGAAACTCTCTTCTTTTAGGGAACGAATACTACACTTCATTTCAAGGAGAAAAGGGAGAAGAAAGATGGTTTGAAATAGGAGAAAACTGCATCATTGAAAAAACAATTATCGATGAAAATGTCACAATCGGCAACAATGTAAAGCTGATTAATCAAAAAAAACTCAATCACTTTGAGGGAGAGGGAATTTGGATTAGAGAGGGGATTATTATTCCTTCCAACTCTATCATCCCCGATGGGACAAAACTTCAAGTTTTCGATATGACGCATTTTGCAACCGTAAAGTTAATTTAGGATATAAGTTTTCTACTCTTTTAGAAAAGGGTATATTATTGAAATCTTGTAATTATTTC
>JACPWA010000240.1 GCA_016191565.1 Simkania negevensis
ATGACTCGCACCTCGTGTCCCGCCCGAAAAAAGCGGAGAACTTTCGAGGTGTAAGGATAGTGATCCTCCAAAACCAAAGATTGGCCATCATTAGCGAGCAAGAGCCGTTCGGAAATGGGGGGAGTCGAACTAAAGCTGCCTCTCGTGGGGTAAAAAGTGGCAATCTCCATGTGATTAGAAACACAGAAATGCCTGCCATTTTGATCGAAGGAGGTTTTCTTACCCATCCACAGGAGCATGCACGTTTAACAGATCCAAAATATATTGAAGAAATGGGACATGCAATTGCAGAAGGGGTAGATAAATATTTCCGCACAAAGTAATACTAAATGTAAGAAATAAAATCGCTAAATTGGCTCGAATAACGTGACAAGCTTGAGAGGCCTTTTCGAAGCTTATATTTTTAAACATTAGCGGGAAAAGATCTCTCGAAGGCGGTATATTAGGCGATCCACTTTAGTAATTTTATTTCTTACATTTAGTATTACTTTATAAAAAACGTCCTCGGCGCGATTCGAACGCGCGACCTGTTGCTTAGGAGGCTACCGCTCTATCCAACTGAGCTACGAGGACAAAAACAAGCAAGAATGTAGCAGATGAGAAGGATTACCTCAAGGTTTGGTGGAGGATGTGATGCCAGATAAGCAAGGGGATATTGGACTGATTGGACTTGCCGTAATGGGGCAAAATCTGATTCTTAACATGAATGACAATGGTTACAAAGTGGTTGCTTTCAACCGGACCATTTCCAAAGTAGATGATTTTTTAAAGGGGGCAGCAAAAGGAACAAAGGTAGTAGGGGCCTACTCGTTAGAGGATTTTGTTAAAAAATTAAAACGCCCTCGAAAGATCATGATGATGATTCGGGCAGGTCAGCCGGTTGATGAGATGATTGAAGAACTTCTTCCCTATCTTGAAAAGGGAGATATTCTCATCGACGGAGGAAATAGCCATTACCCTGATACAGAGCGGAGGATGGTAGAATTAGAGAAAAAGGGGCTTTTATTTATTGGGAGTGGCATTTCAGGAGGGGAGGAAGGAGCGCGCCATGGTCCCTCGATTATGCCAGGAGGAAGTAAAAAAGCTTGGCCTGAGGTTAAACCGATTTTTCAGGCAATTGCTGCCAAGTCAGAAGAGGGAGATTCCTGCTGCGATTGGGTAGGAGAAGGGGGAGCAGGTCACTATGTCAAAATGGTCCACAATGGGATCGAGTATGGGGATATGCAGCTGATTTGCGAAGCCTA
>JACPWA010000241.1 GCA_016191565.1 Simkania negevensis
ATGATAAAATTCATCCGCGTCTTTTCGCATGGAATCTCGCATTCGAACTCACCGACTTTACAAAGTCGCCTCGCTTTCCATGCTGCATTCCATGCAAAAATCTTGCAGCCAATTTTATCATCCAAAATTTAATCCACTATAGTATTATTCATTTTCTTGAAATTGCAAAAGTATTTGCTTCCAACGCAAGGAGCTCTCCCCTTTCTCTTGTATGAGTCGATGCAATGCTTCGACAGGCAAGGAAGCAAAAAGGGAGATCTCTTCATCTGTCATCCGGATGGCAATGGCGATTGCATGTTTTAGCGAAGGAAAAAGAAGAGAGAGCTTCTGAAGCGTCTTTTTAAAAAGACGACGCTCTAGTAAAAGGCGGGTCATAAAAAGAAAAATAGCAGAAAGAGGCACAAGAGGGGTTCTTTCGGCAAGGAAAAAAGTCAAAGGAGATTCACTTAAAAAAAAGAGGGTTTGGCAAAGGATAGGGAAAAGAAGGGAAACAAGTAAAAAAGTGGTTTCAAGAGGACTTCGAAAGAGGGGACCTAAAAAGCGGCGAATCTTTTTTTTTGAAAAGTAGTAGGCAAGATGCTCCTCGTATTTGGGCTGATTAAAGTGAGCTCGTATCGCATGGATAGTTTCGTGGAAAAGAAGCTCCTCTGCCTGATAAAGATACCCACACCCTTTCTTAAATCGGCGACGGAGTTGCACAAGTGGATAAGGGACCTTTTGCTTTGCTTCCATCACCCAAGTGGCTCCTCCCTGCCAAGGGGTAAGTCGTTTATTCGAATAGAAGAAAAAAATCCAGCGAGGAGCAATAGCAAGGGCTTTCTCTAGTTTTTTGAAGAAAGGAAAGAGCTCTTTTGGTTCGATCTTTTCCCCATTTTTGAGAAAAGCATCCTTTAATTCTGGTAGTTTTTGCCAAGCTTTAACTCTCTCTAAAAAACCATCCTCCTCCTCGTCAGGGCCAGGAATGAATCCTGCTTTCCCGAAAGCTTTTATTTCCTCCTCATTCATCTTGTTTCGATTTCTGCGCTCTTAAGCTTCTAAACTGGATAAAAAGAAAAGAGCAAAGGAGGATGTTTCCTCCTAAGATCACCGCGTTGAAAAGAAGGATTTGATTGTTTTTGCGAGAAATTCCATTTAAGCGGCGACGGACATTTTGCTCAAATACTGTCTCATTGGCAAACCAGGTGGAAGCATAATAATGATGAGCATACAGTCCCCCTTTTCCCTCAAGTCGATTAAAATAGGCGGCAGGAAATACCATATCTCGATTCCCATTTTGATTTAAGGAAAGCTTAGTTGCTTCATCAAAAGGGGAAAAGGTTCTTCTCGCTACCCTATAGACAATGCTATCTCTATCTTTATTTGGATAAGCTTCTCCAATAGCGCACCAAACTTTTTGCACACGTTCTATGCAAAATTGTAGCACGGGATGGCCCTGGCGCGCTCCAATAATGTTATTGCAAACAGAAATAGAGCTGCTTAGGACCGGCTCATGGGGAGGCTCAAGACCGCAGAAGAGATCATATTCCCTATTTAAAGGGGTAAAAGAGGTAAAGCATTCCACATCATGATCGACATAGACTCCCCCTTCTTGATAGAGGATCTCATAGCGTAAAAGATCTGATTTTTCTGCGTAGTTATCAGAATCAATAAAGTTATTTGTAAAAAATTGAAAAGAAAAGTCTGAAACCAGATGAAGCTCCATCTTTCTATTGGGAAGAGGGCGGATTTTGTCTGTCCAAAATTTGATCACCCAATCAGGATGGTACTCCACCCAAGAATTGATATTTTTTATCGACTCTTTTGGAAAAGGGTGAGGGCCAAGCCAAATAAAATGAAGTACTTTGGGAATTTTACTTGGTGCAGAGGAAGCAGAAGAGAAGTTCTTATTTTGCTCATAAACCTTCTGGAAGAGGGTGAGGTTTTCCCGGTCTTCAGCAGTTTGGACAAATTTCCACATTGCTGTTTTGTCCCCCATTAACCTTTTAAAGTCATCACCTTCCTTTAACTTAGCCTCTTTGGAACAGCTCGTTAAAAAAAAGGGAATAAGGAGGAGAAGCAAAACTGTTTTCATTCGATTTTTTCTTTGCATTTGATCCTTCTGTTTGTCAAAAAGTATAAAATAAAACATCCCAAGAGGGCAAATAAACTTAACCCTTCAACGCTAAGAATTTTTGCATCTCTTTTTCTTACAGTCTTTAAGTTCTCTAAAAACATTTCTTGATCGCCAGTCATCCCCATCTCATGCCAAGCTGCTTTATAGTCGTGATGAGAATAAAACCCCTTGTCTCCCCTTTGAGGATAAAAATAATAGGCAGGTAAGATGATGTCCCTGTTTTCTCCTTTTTCTAGATTTTCCTTAAGTGATAAAGTTAGAGCAATATAGGTTCGGTGTACTACTCGCTGCGCTTGGACTAAAGGGTCCTGGTCAGAAAATTTTTGAGTCACCTCCTCCCAACGATCCTTGACTGCCTCTATTGCTCCTTTTAGAATAGGATGATAAGGCTTTACCCCAATGATACCAATTCCTGCCGTGAGGGCTA
>JACPWA010000242.1 GCA_016191565.1 Simkania negevensis
GCAAGATCTTCAGTTTACCATTACAATCTCTTCGCAAGAACCCACCTCTTTAAACAATGTAATGTCTGCGCTGATCCAAGTACTGCGGATAAATGGCTTTGACCTTCTTGAACAAGGGACAGAACTTCTCATCACAAAGGTAGGAGGAGCTAAGCAGATTGCTACGGTGGTCTCTCCAGAGTACCCTTTGAAAGGCCCTAATATTCCCGCTTTCATTACCAGAGTATTTAAGATAAAGAATGCAAATCCATCGCTCGTTGCAAAGGTGGTCAGCTCTCTCATCTCTCCTACTGCAATCATGGATGTTTCGATGGAATCACGCAATCTAGTCCTCACCGATATCTCACAAAACATCGAAGAAGTGGAAAAGCTTTTATCTAGCCTTGATACAAATCAAGGGCCACTGAGTATTGATAGCTTTACTACTGAGCACAACAGTGCTGATGCACTCGTTGGGCTTGTCACGCAAATCATCAATCCGCTCACGGAGGGCAATCCTTTCATCATTGTTCCTCAAAAGGAAACGAATACTCTCTTTATTATTTCTACCCCTTTTCTGATTCAAAAGACGGTTGCTGTTTTAGAAGATTTAGACTCTCCCCCTTCCCTTCTGCAAAAAATTATTGGCCCTGTGACCGCAGAGAATATCCTCATCTATCATATCCAGAACAAACCTCCAAGCGATCTAGAAAAGGCTTTAAAAGAGGTAGAAACTCGCCTAACTGAAGCGAGTCCTTCTACAAATGCTCTTGCTGAGATTATTAATAAAATGAAATATCTTAGAGAGACCCAATCCTTCCTTTTTATCGGCAATCCCATATCTTTAAAAGAGATCAAAAGCATTATAGAAAATCTTGACCTTCCTTATACAGAAAAGGAACTTGAGTATACGAGTAGCGGCTTTTTCATCTACAAAATCCAACAAGGAGATGACACAAAGATTAGTCAAGCAATCGAAAAACTAATCGATAATCTTAAAAGCACCTCTAATCCCGATAAATCTCTTATTGACGCTTTAAAGTCGATGAAATGGTTAAAAGAGACTAATTCCCTCTTATTTACTGGAGACCAGCGGGCTCTTAATCGGATTGAGCAAATCCTCCCTGCCTTTGATATCGCCCCACATGAGGGAAAAACCTCCTCTAGACTTCCTATTAGCAACGATTTTTACGTCTATACAGCTAAAAGTCTTACTGGAGAAGAGCTTTATAAGCAGATTAAAGAGGTCTATGCTAACCTGAGGTCCTCTGACTTAGCTGATCCCGCCTTTCTTCATACACTTAACTCAGCAAAGCTGATCCCTGAAACCCAATCAATCGTATTTACAGGAGATCCCAGTTCCATCGACCGGATTCACGCTCTTTTAGCTGTCTTAGATCAGCAAGAAGTCACTATTTTTATTTATAACCTTCAACACGCCGATCATGATTACATTGACACTGCTTTGGCCAAACTGTGCACAAGCATGCCTGAGGATGACCCCTTAAGCACTACTATCAAACAGATGCAGTATCTTGCCGATTCCAACTCTTTTATCGTTAGAGGACCAATCGCTTCTGTAAATAAGGTTAAAGAGATCCTCCTTTCTCTTGACGGAGCTCAACTAAAAGAACCCACTGAATTTTTTGTCTACCATCCTGTGCATATTACTGCTGCTGAATTTCAAAAAAATCTCAAAAGTGTCGCAAGTGATATGGAGAGCTCAGGCCTTGCTAAATCAGAACTCACTGGGGCACTTGCCAATACCCGTCTCGTTTCCAATGAGCAAGCTGTCCTCTTTGCTGGAAGTGCTGATACGATTCACAAAATCAAAGACCTCCTCCCTGACCTTGATATTTCCAAACCAAGTGGTCTTAAAGTAGAAAAAGCTACCTTTTTGATCTACAAAATTAAAAATGTCTCTGGCCCCCTTCTTCTTACCTACATCAAAAACATGGCTAGTGATTTACAACGTTCAGGATCTACTGATAATGAACTGTTCAATACTCTCAACGCAGCTCGCTATGTCAAAGAAACCGATTCGATCATCTTTACCGGAACTCCCTCAGCTCTTGAAAAAGCACAAGTTCTAACGGAAAAATTTGATATCCCAGGGTTGCAAAAAGAAGCGGCAAGGTCTCCAAGAAGTTATCAGATCTATACCCCCAGAAATCTCCCTGGAGCAGAACTGATTCAGGTCCTTCAAGATTTTGAACAAAATCTGATCGCTTCTGGGTTAGACAATAAAGAGCTCTTCGATACGATCAGCAATACCAAATGGATGGAAAAAACTTCTTCTATTCTGATCTCTGGAGATGATGAAGATGTGAAAAAAGTCTACGACCTCCTTGTGAGGTTCGATCTTCCCTTGGCCCCAAGTGTTACAGGAGAAACAGGAATTGGACAGATTTCTGATATGAGTTTTTTGATTTACAAATTGCAATACCATTCAGGGGCAGAAATTAAAGAGGCACTTAAAACAGTCGGCAGCGATCTCAAGATGATAAGCACTGGCAGCAAGTCGAATGAAGAGCTCATGAACACGATTAAATCACTTCAATGGCTCGAAGTCACCAACTCTCTGATTGCTACGGGAACAAATGACTCTCTTGCCAAACTTAAAGAACTGGTCAAAAGTATTGATGTGCCCTTAAAGCAAGTGTTTGTCGAAGTGCTTGTCATTGAAACCACTCTGAATAATACCCTGAACTTTGGATTAAGATGGGGATCTCAGGGGAATTATCGCAACAAGTTTACCTATGCGACAGGAAGTTTTCCACAAAACACTAGCACGAATCCTGATCCTTTAGTGAGTTTTAATACGAATTTAGCCTCAGTAAATGCTACAGGTAACCTCGTATCGACTACCACCCCTAACGGCTCTTTTGTCCCTTTTTCTACAGGATTTGATTTAGGAGTGATTGGCGATATTATCCTTCACAAAGGAAAAAGCTATTTTGCTCTTGGGTCACTTGTCAATGCCCTTCAGGTCGACGCAGACTCGACAATCGTTCTCAATCAGAAAATCGTGACACAAGACAATAAGAACTCCACCATTTTCGTTGGTCAGAATATTCCCTACACCGGCTCCCTTGTTACCAACCAGAGCCAAAATACTCTAACTTCGGCAAACCTCGAATATCGGGATGTCGGGGTGAGTCTTAGCATTACTCCTACGATTGGGAACAACGACATCATCACGCTAAATCTTGAAGAGGATATCACAGAAGTAATTAACCAAGGAGGAAGCGCATCAAGCGCTGTTTCTACCACCTCAGTGACTGGGATTCAAACAAGTAAAGCAACCACTAAAACTTCCGTTAGCGTACCTGATAAGCATTTCCTTGTGCTCAGTGGACAGATCAATAATTCTAAGACTAAGGAAAAAACAAGTATTCCTTGCCTAGGAGGTCTCCCTTTGATTGGTCTTGCTTTTTCTGAGAGAAACTCTCTTTCTGAAACTACAAACATCATTATTTTTGTCCGCCCCCACATCATCAAATCCTTTGATGTTTATAAAGAGATCACAGAGAGGCAAGAAGACCTCTTCCGCTCTCAAGCAATTGCTGA
>JACPWA010000219.1 GCA_016191565.1 Simkania negevensis
ATTATTTTCTATTATTTTCTCCTAAGAAAGGGGCGCTTACTCGAAAAAGAAAAAAGCAACTCTAGCAAAGAAGAGGTAAAGGAAAGTAAAAAAGAAGAGCTTGGTGAGGGGTTTAAGTTGGTCTTTTCTTCTCGCGCATTAAAATTCATTCTACTGATTGTAGTTCTTATGCAATTTTCCACAACAATTGTCGAATATCAATTCAATACTTTTTTAGCAAAAATTCTTCCTAATCAGGATGTAAGAACTGAGTATTATGGAAGGCTATGGGGAATAGTCAATACTCTTAAAGTCTGTATTCAATTTTTTGCTTCTTTTCTTCTCATTCAGTTCTTAGGGCTCCGCCGGACCCATTTTGTCCTTCCAGGGATTCTCCTAGCAAACACATGTCTTTGCCTTCTTGTCCCTCAATTTGCTATATTCGCCTATTCCTTTACCTTGATTAAAACTTTTTATTACTCCCTCTTTAATGTTTTAAAAGAAATGCTCTATCTTCCCCTTTCTAAAAGAGAAAAATTTAAAGCAAAAGCAGTCATTGATATTTTTGCCTATCGTTCAGCAAAAGCGCTTGCTTCTCTCTTTGTAATTGGGTTGGAGTTTTTTTGTCCTCTTCACCTCCCTTATGCCTTCTCTTGGGGTCCTTTTTTCTTTTTCCTCCTATGGCTATTTGGGGTATATCAAATGTTTAAACCAGAAAAAGAGGGAGCTATAGCTTGATTCTTCTGGAATTTCTTTCTATTTCTTAATATGATGCAACTTACACTCAAATAACTTTCTAAGTGGAGAAAAGCTGCATGCAAAGAATGAAAAGATTCTTTAAAAATGGAAAAGAAATTATTGAAACTAATAAAAACCCTCAAGAAATCTTATCAGATTCTCTTTTAAACAAAGGGACCGGCTTTACTTTTGAAGAACGGACAGAGCTTGGTCTCCACGGACTTCTTCCTGTGCGCTGTTCAACAATTGATGAGCAAGTAGCAAGGAAATATGAAAATTTCTGTATGAAACAAACTCCAATTGAAAAATATATCTTTCTTACTACTCTCCAAGATCGAAATGAAACTCTTTTTTTCAAGTTATTAGAAAAACATTCAGAAGAAATACTCCCCTATATTTACACTCCCACCGTTGGGGATGCATCGGTTCAATTTAGCACTATTCATCATCAAAAGCGGGGGATCTACATCTCTTATCCTCTCCGCGACCAAATGGAAGAGATCGTAGCCAATATTCCTCACGAAGATGTAAAAGTGATTATCGTCACCGATGGAGGAAGGATTTTAGGTCTTGGGGACCTAGGAATCGGGGGAATGGCAATTCCGATAGGAAAGCTCTCTTTATATACTTTATTTGGGGGGATTCATCCTGCTCATACCCTTCCTATTGTTCTTGATGTGGGAACAAATAACCCTAATCTCTTAGATGAACCTCTTTATCTTGGCTGGCGTCATAAAAGAATAGCCGGAAAAGAATACGAAGAGTTTATTGAAAGCTTTGTAAGGGCCATTCAAAAAAGATACCCCACCGTTCTTCTCCAATGGGAAGATTTCTCAAAAGAACATGCGCAGCCCCTTTTAACAAAATATCGAGATCAGCTCTGCTCTTTTAACGACGACATTCAAGGAACTGCAGGTGTGGTCATGGCAGGGATTTTTTCTGCTCTTAAAGCTCTCAACTCTAGCCTAAAAGAACAACGGATTGTGCTTTACGGCGCTGGATCAGCAGGGGTTGGCATTGCTGATTTAATTGTCCAAGCGATGATCAGAGAAGGGATTCCCGTTCAAGAAGCTAAAGAAAAGATCTATATCCTCGGTAAAAATGGGCTAGCTCACACCGGATCTGAAAACCTCGACCATTTAAAAAAGAAATATGCCCAAGAGAAAGAAGAAATTAAAAAATGGAAGGTGGTAGACCTGCAAAATATCTCCTTACTTGAAGTGGTCAGCCATGTAAAACCAACGATCCTGATTGGCACTTCCACTCATCCCGGTTCTTTTTCTGAAGAGGTAGTAAAAGAGATGAAAAAACACATTGTAAGACCAATTATTTTCCCTCTCTCTAACCCCACTTCTAAATCAGAGGCAAAGCCAGAAGATCTAATTAAATGGAGCGATGGCCAGGCGATCATTGCCACAGGAAGTCCTTTTGCTCCCGTCAATTATCAAGGAAATAAAATTACAATTGGTCAATGCAATAATGTCTACATCTATCCGGGAGTAGGACTTGGCATTATTGCTTCTCGGGCATCTCGGGTGACAGATCAAATGTTCCTAAGAGCAGCCGAAGTACTCAGTGATCATGCTCCGATCCTCAATAACCCTTTTGCCTCTCTTTTCCCTAAGATTAGCCACCTATCAGCAATCTGTACTGAAGTGGCTATTGAAATAGGAAAATTAGCCATCGAGCAGGGGATTTCTGAAGAAAATCTTGATGATATCGAGCAAAAGGTAATAGAAACGCGCTGGAAAGCAGAATACCCACAAATCAAACGGCTAGAGCGGGAGAGTCAAATAGCCGCTAGCGCCTTATCGTAATTAGGGTACTCAGTAATCTCAGGTACTAGCTCTGTATAAAGGACTTTGTCCTTTTCATCCAGAACAAGAATGGCCCTAGCACAGATCCCTTTGAGAGGGCCATCTACAATGAGAACTCCATAATCTTCTGCAAATTTTTTATCCCTCATCATGGAAAGAGTCTTAATATTTGTAAGTTGCTCTCCTTCACAAATCCGCGACTGAGCAAAAGGGAGATCGGCAGAGATATTAATGACTAAGAGGTTTTTTTCCTTAGCAAGTTGATTAAACCTTTTCGCTGAAGCTAGACACACCCCTGTATCCAAGCTCGGAACAATTGATAAGATCTTCTTTTTCCCACTAAAGTCAGCAAGCTTTCGATCATTTAATTCCTTATCAACTAAGATAAAATCAGGAGCTTTTGATCCTATTTTAGGAAGAGAGCCGCTAGTATGAATTTTTTTTCCCTTCAAAGTAACTTCTACCATAAAATTCTCCTTTTTTTATTCTTATTTACTCTCTTTAATCTATCCTTTTTCAGGCATGTGAATTTCACATTGTCTTCGAAAGGGCAGATTAAATCTGCTAAAAAACTTCTAAAAACATCAAAAATTTAAATGGATAATACGATAGGTTCACAAGGATTATCAACTTTTTTCTTGCTCTTAATATTAAGGTTCTGTAAATTTCTTGACAAACGAGGAGAATAATTCCTTATAAAAAGGTAACCAAAATACAGTATGAAAAAAGAAAGTTTACTCAAAGCAACCAAAAAAGTTGCCTCTCTTTTTACAATAAAAAAGAGTAAAACCCCAGCGGAAGAACAAGAAACAATTAACAAAGAGAAACTGATCCACCTTAACTACGCCCTTTTTGAGACTTTCTTAAATGCTATATCCTCTAAGAAAGAGGGGAAAGGGGAGGGACTTTCCAATTCTTCTCGTCTTTCCCACCTCACCAAAGTAAGCAAAGAATCAAAAAGTTCTCCTCTTTCAGAACTTATCAAACATGCAGAAAAATGTTGCGATGATCAAGATCTTCATTTAATACCTCTCAAGCAGATCTTTCTCGAAGACAGCTTTACGATGCGCAAAGTAATCCAATGGAAGCTTTCAAAGTATTTTAAAACAGAAAAAGCACTAAAATCTTTTGTCGATATCATGGAACAAAAGAGCCCTGAGGTTTTTCGCAAGCATCTCATTACCCTCTTTGAAAAGGGGGAATTAAATGAACCAGTTACCTAAAAGTTAGGTAAACAAAACCATGATCCCTGCAATGATCAAAACCACCCCAAAGACCCGCTTCAAAGTGGCTTTTGGAAGGTAGTGCGCTAGTTTCACTCCATAGGGAGCTGTAATAAAAGAAAAGATGCTAATAATAATAAAAGCTGGAAGATAGACATACCCCATACTTTCAGGAAGGGGAGCTTGATTTCTTCCCATTAAGAGAAAAAAAATCGCACCAGTGCATGAGATCACAAAACTTAAGGCAGAGGAGGTGCCAATTGCCTGCTTAAGAGGTACATGAAAATAAGTTAAAATAGGCACATTAATCAGTCCTCCTCCCACTCCCAACATTGTAACAAGAGTACTTACTCCCATCCCAATACAACTTAAGCCCCAAGGAGGGGGAAGGGGTCTAAAATGTACAATCGGCTTTTCCCTAAGAAGAAATCGAATCCCAATTAAAACCTCAAAGATTGCAAAGGAAATTTGCAGAAAATTGCTTGAAAGTATTTTTGTGAGCCAAGCACCTAAAAGGGTTCCAAAGATAATCCCGCTTCCCATTGGAAGTGCAATAGAAAAAATCACATTTTTTTTCTTCAAGTAGGAAATACTCGATGAAAGGGTTGTAAAAACCATCGCCGCAAGAGAAGTTCCAACGGCAAGTTGCATCAGATCACTATGAGGAATACCTAGCCATTTAAAAATTGCTAAAAGAGCAGGAATAAGAACAACCCCACCGCCAATTCCCAAAAGCCCCGCTAAAACTCCCGATACGAGTCCCAAAACAAGAAATATTCCAAGCTCTACAAAAAACATAACCCTCTTTGCATATTTTTCCATCCTAACCCAATTGTTTTTTTGGAAAAAGAAAGAAAATTGTTTCGCCAACACTAATCATTACTTATCATTTTTAATCATTTCTATTTAAAAACTACTCTCAGTTCAAAATAAAGAGAAAAAAACCCATTTTTTTGTTGCAAAAATTAATCTTCCCATTTTAAAGTCCTGATTAATGAAAAATAAATGAAGTGTTAGCATGTCTAGTCCACCAGTTTCACCCACACACGGATCACGATCATTAAATGGTTCACTTGGTTCATTTGTACACGTGCACTTACGACAAAATGATTTAGGGGATCCTGCCTTTCCTAGCTCTTCTAGTCCTACCAATAAGAACTTGTCTACACTAGAGACTGCTTCGCCTCTCTCTCTTTCTTTGCCATCTTCTTCCCCTCCCTCAAGTCCTCCGTTGTCCCCTGTGCTTGCCCCTTCGCTTCCCCCTATTTCTCAGGAGCCTATAGAACTAATTCCTCCTCTCTCTCCGTTCTGGCGATTTATTTCTTTT
The DNA here is from genome assembly GCA_016191565.1 of Simkania negevensis. Lineage (GTDB taxonomy): Bacteria > Chlamydiota > Chlamydiia > Chlamydiales > Simkaniaceae > Simkania_A > Simkania_A negevensis_A. The sequence continues at coordinate 5,085 of JACPWA010000219.1, forward strand.
ATTAACCTGCCTCGGCATTTTATTCATTTCTGCCGTTTAATATGGACAGGGGAGTTCCGCTATTCATTTCGAAATCTATGGAACAAGCTATTCAATTCCATATACCAAACTAAACTTATTAACCTTCTGAATCAGCATTTCGAGTTCTGGAAACGGCAACTTTCAAAACAGCCAAACTTTCCTGTAGAAATACAAATCCGCCTTCACTGCGGAGCTGGATTCTATAAAGTCAAGATAGCAGCAATTAGAAATAAAAAAAGCTGGGACCAAGTACTTTCTAAAGACCTTCCTAATATCCAAAGGCGTATTGAATTACATATAGGAAAAACAAATATTCGTGATGCCAATTTGGAAGCTTCTTTTTTTCTCATTTTTAGCTCAGAAAATAAATTACGTAAAATGTCCGGCAAAGAAATTATAGCTCTTAGTCCAGCGCAACAAGTGCTGTTAGAAATCGAGCAACAGGAACAACAGTCATGCTATAATACATCTAGTACTTTTCCTTCTCTAGAAAAAGCAGTAATTTGCCAATACTTAACAACTATTAATCAACCTGAAGGACTTTACTCTAGAGAAAAGTAGTTACGATCCATACCTCAATCCTATTAAAGGTTAGGTGGTGAAAGCCATCTAGCCTTTAATTTTTTACCGTCAAAGTTTCTTACTACTGGCTAAGACATCAAACTTGCTCCTTTCTTTGTCTGGGGGGTCTTTGCCTGCAGAAGTTGCACCTGCAAGGTCCTATGGTTCCTATATATAGTCCCTTAGTTCTCATATCTTCAGAATACGTCTGATAATATATATTATGTTGTTAATAGACTAAAAGTAAACCACTTAAAGAACAAAGCTTTTGTAAAAACGTCCTCCACCAAGATGCATCATTTTTCTTTTTTGCCAGCAGACATAAGGTTTTGGACTTGGGGGTGGTTTTCTCCAAAGATGTTTACACATAAAGGATAGAGCTCTTTTTTGGTGGATTCTACTAAGGTCTTTTCAGTAAGTTGCTTTAGTGTGTTGATAGTATTCTCTAAGTACATGATCATCTCGGGATGGGCTTTTGGAAAAATCTCACAAGCCATCGTAAAAGCTTCCTTATAAGAAGTAAGAGCTTTTTTATATCTTCCCAAAGCAGACAAACTATTTCCCACATTACTTAAGCTCCCTACCACCTCAGGATGTTTCTCTCCTAAGGATTTTTTCTGTATGGCAAGGACCTTTCTAAAAGAAATAAGAGCCTCTTCATATCTTCTCAAAGCACCCGGTAATGCAAGCTTTTTTCTGTAATTTCATCAATTTTCCCTTTTCTTCCTCACATTTAGTCATCTAAGCTTTCATTTATTAAAGCACC
>JACPWA010000243.1 GCA_016191565.1 Simkania negevensis
ACTTACCCATGCATGCTAAAAGATTGCCTTATACAATATAATCTGCATGCAAAAAGTACAAAAAAAGTTCAACCATGGATATGATTTACATTTTTTGGACCTGCCGTAACAAAATCGAGGCAAAGAAAATCATCCACGGATTACTCGAAAAAAGGCTGATCGCCTGCGCTTCGATTTTTCCTGAAGTTGAATCCATTTACCGATGGGAAGGGAAGATCGAAGAAAGTCAAGAAGTTAAAGTTGTTCTCAAAACCCTACTTGAGCACTTTGATGCGATCCAACATGTCATTCAAACAGAGTGCAGCTACGAGGTTCCAGAAATTGTGCAGGTCAATATTATTCAAGGTAATCCTCGTTACATATCTTGGGTTGCTGAGGAAACCGTTTTCCATGATCACTTCTAAATAGAGGTTGATAAGATAGATCTTATACCATCTATCAAAAATAACCTTGTATTTCAGCTGCGTCAAAGTTGCCGCGATTCAGCGATCGTAAGTTGGGTAGTATTAATTCAATACAACCAAACTTACGATCGCTGAATCGCGGTGCTTTCACGCGCTCAAATGCAAAGTTATTTCTGATAAATGGTATTATTCGTCTCTTCAGGGAGGAGAAAGGATGCAAAAGGAAGAGTTTGCTTATTTAAGAGAAAGAATGGTTCGGGAGCAGATTGAAGCTCGGGGAATTCGAGATCCTGCTGTTTTAGCAGCGATGAGAGCTATACCCCGAGAGGAGTTTGTCTTGCCAGCCCATCGATCCTTAGCTTATATAGACCGACCCTTGCCGATCGAGGAAAATCAGACGATTTCTCAACCCTATATTGTAGCTTTGATGGCTGAGGCCTTGCAGCTTAAGCCTGAAGACCACCTCCTTGAAATTGGAACTGGCTCAGGATATGCAGCTGCAGTTTTAAGCCAGATAGTATCTCATGTCTATACGATCGAATATTTTCCAAAACTTGCTCAATCTGCCGCAAAACGACTACAAGAGCTTGGCTACTCTAATATCGCTGTTCAGCAAGGGGATGGATCTTTAGGCCTACCCGAGCATGCCTCTTACCCAGCTATTTCTGTGGCTGCAGGAGGCGCTATTCCACCCCCTTTACTAGAACAACTGGCAGTTCACGGACGCTTGTTGATGCCTGTGAAGCAAAACGACTCTTTCGAAGAGCTGATGCGGGTGACTAAACAGGAGAAATGGGATTTTACTTACGAGAAGCTAGGAGCTGTTTGCTTTGTGCCTCTTCTTGGAAAAGATCATTAGCAGACTTATCAACCTTCATTTAAGTATTTGCGCAAAGTCAGGCAGTTTTTATCTCCCTCCCTTTTATAATCGACAAGGTCCATAGTCTGCTTGATAAAGTAGACCCCAAGCCCTCCCTCTTCTCTCTCTTCTAAGGGTAAGTCCTCCTGTTTTTTTACTCGATGTAGCAGCGGATTAAAAGGAGTTCCCTCATCTATAAGTTCCCACTCGAAATACTCTTTTGCACTGAAGCGGTAGGTGACAGTAATCTCTGTCCCCGCTTTTTGTTTTCCATGGGTAAGAATATTGACCAATCCTTCCTCAAAAGCAAGCTCCAGTTTGATTTTGGAAAAATGTACGATCTCATTTTCTTCGAGCTTTTCTCTAGCCCAATTAAGGATAGCAGAAAGAGAAGAGGGCTCTGCTTTAAATGTCTTACTTTCTGTTTTCATCTTGTTTGCTGTGTGGGAGGGAAAGGTTATTAATCCCATCTGCAACAAGATGGGCGAGTTTTTCATGCAAAGGTCTTCTTGCTACGTCAGAGGCCCCTTCGATCGAATCGAGCTGCCCTAATGAAAAAAAGAGAGAACTTTCCCTGACTCCCTCCTGATCAATAAAAGAGGAATCCTGGAGAGAATCGGTATTAAGAAAATCATAATCGGTCTGTGCACTTACTTCAACCGGGCCATAGACTATTTCCTTGGAGAGGGTATCAATCAGAGAAAAGCGGAGAGTAAGCTCTCTTTTCTCTTCAGTAGCGATCAGTCTACGCACTCTTCTTCCTGACACTGGTTTTCTGTCGTAGCGGTACCCTACTATCTCTTTATTATCTGCTGCAATTGTTCCATCGAGCAGAAGCTCTCCCCCGCTAGAAAGATAGAGAAAAGGGGTAAGGTAAGAGATCTCTTTAATTAAAGCGTTTGTAAGTCTTCCATCTGGGTCCCCCTTTATATAGGGGATAGAAATAGTCCGGTAATGAGAGGTAAGAGAAGCTTCGTTGTAGCGATAACCACAGGAAGAAAGGAAAAAAAGAAGAAAGCTAAGAAGGAGTAGGGATGGACTTTTTTTCATTCTCTACTGTTATTTTTGGTTCGATCTTTTTCTCGTGTTTATCCTTACTCTGTTTATCATTATTTGGCTCTGTCAAAGGGGGTAACTTAGCAAGTCGATTTTCTGCTTCCTTGGCGCTCTTTGACTCTGGATATTTTTTCAAAATGCTTTTGTAGTAGATAACGGCAGAATCTTTTTTCTTTGTCTTTTCATAGAAGTTCCCGATTTCATAAAGGTCTTTGGCTAGATGCTCCTTGATTTCCAAAATCATCTGCTTTCCTTCCTCTATACGA
>JACPWA010000010.1 GCA_016191565.1 Simkania negevensis
CTAAAATGATATAAATGAAAGATCTATAGAACATTTGAATATAGTCGATTCTCTCTTCTTGCAGGGATAGCCATTTTTTCGATTGTTTTTTCTTTTGGGCTGCTTCCCTCATCGGGAGAGAGCTTGATGTTCCAGACTCTACCGCTTATTTTCTCGAAGATCAGCGGAGGCTATCTTCTCTCCCTTGTTTTCTTCTTTCTTCTTTTTTTAGCAGCTCTTACTTCACAAATTTCAGCAATGGAGCCCTTAATTTCCTACTTCATTGATAAATTAAAATGGAGCAGAAAACGTGCTACTTGGATAGCAAGCTTTGCAGTATTTCTAGTGGGAGTTCCTTGTACTTTAAGCTTTGGCCCTTTAAAAGGGGCAACTTTCCTGGGAAAAACTTTTTTCGATCTTCTCTTATTTCTCTCAGTAAATATCCTTGTTCCATTAGGAGGGCTTGCTGCAGTACTTCTGGTCGGTTGGCGCTGGGGAATCAAAGAGGGGCTCTTCCATCTCCAAGAGGGGGCAGGGGCTCTCTTTGAGAATTATCCCTTTCTCTCGCTTTATTTTCGACTGAGCATCAAATATCTTGCTCCGCTGATTATCGTAATTATTTTGCTAGATGCTATTGGTATTCTACATCTGACTTAACAAAATCTGACTTGATAGAACCAGGGTTAAAAGATAAACGCTCATAGGCAGCTTGCAGGGAAGGAAGAGTAGGGCTGTATGTTGCCATAACATGAAGCGCCTCCTGAAACAGAGAAGTATCTAAAGGATCTCTGACCGCTAGAAGAATGGCTAGTCTTTTTTCAGCTAGTAAAGAATGGATCAGAGCTGCTTGAGAGGAATATTTCCAACTATTGTAAGAGCAAATTAAAATAATATCAGCTTTCTTTGCTTCTCTTAGAATATCTTCTCTCTCCTTTTCGGAAGGAGTTAGAGATTTGAAAAAAATTAAGGAAGTTTCTTTGCCAAGGTGGGGAAGAGAACTTTTTTCCATGGCCTCCTGGATCAGCTCAGGAGCAATGATTGCCACTTTTTTCTCTTTTAAAGAATAGAGAAGAGAAGGATTATTTTTGGTTACCCTTAAGGAAAGAGAAGCGATTTTTTTTGCAATTTCCTGATGCTCTAGCGCATTTATTATCTGCAGGCTCAATTCGGGAGGAGAAGAAAAGAGATAATACTCCTTAAGTTTCAGGACTTTTTCCACGGCTTCTGTCAACCTTGCTTCAGCAATACGCCCTTCTTTCACTGCTTCAACTAGTTTAACGTGGATTCTCTTTATATCAGAAGGGGTTAATTCTAAGGCGATATCTGTTCCATTGAGCTGTCTTCCTCCGAAGCATAAAAGGTCACAGCCTGCATTAAAAGATTGGATTACAGCTTCATCAATTGAAGGGCTGTTTTTGAGTACTCCTTTCATAGCAAGAGAGTCTGAAATGATTACTCCTTTAAATTGCATCTCATTTTTTAACAAGTAGATGGTTTTTTTAGAAAGAGTAGAGCAATAGTCTGGGTCTAAAGCAGGGACCAGGAGATGTGCAGTTGTGATCGTATCGGTCTTAGAAGCAAGCTTTCGGAAAGGGAAAAGCTCAATTTCTTCTAATTCTTCTTTTGATTTTCTAATAATAGGAAGATCTTCATGGGAATCGGTATCTATATCTCCATGCCCTGGAAAATGCTTAAGAGAGGTAATGATTCCCGCTTCGTGGTACCCTTGGAGAGCATGTTCTGCAAACTGAGCAACGCTTATAGGAGAGGTGCCAAAGGAGCGGATGCCGATGATCGGATTGCGTGGGTTGCTATTTACATCTACAACAGGAGCAAGGTTCATATTAATCCCAACTGCTCGAAGCTCTTTTCCCATAGCTAAAGCTGCTTCTTGTGCCAGTTTCGGGTTCCCAGTCATTCCAAGAGCCATATTTCCGGGAAAAATGGTAAACTCTTTGGTTGGCCTTGCCACCACCCCTCCGGGGACAGCCAAGTGATTTGCTTCTGCTAGCTTCTGCAATCCTAAGCTAAGCTGCTTTACTTGCTTGGGAGAGTGGAGGCCATTAGCCCATGTGTAGTAGATAATCCCACCTACATGCGCCTCTTGAATCAAAACTCTTGCCTCTTCATTTGCTTCTTCCCCATGGAAATGGGCAACTAAAAGCTGTCCTACTTTTTCTTCCAGGGTGAGCTCTTTTGCGCTAAAAGCTGCAAAACAGGCAGTAGAAAAGATACAAGAAAGAGCTACAAGTTTTAAGAGGCAGAACATAAGAAACCTCACGTTAAAAGCAAAATTTTATAAAATAAGAATGAAAGCTACAAGCTTTTACAACAATAATCCTTAGTTTTATCCAACAGATAAAGAGCGGTAAAAATTTTTTAAACAAAAATCACTGAATAAATTTGCAAAGATCGCCTTCTGGTTTTATGATGGGCAAGTGGAACGTGCGGCTAGATGAGTCGCGGAGAAGAGAAATGATAAGATGGGTGCTAGTTGTTTTACTTTGCTTAGGGGCGGGTTTTCCTAAGACCTTTTGCTCCTT
>JACPWA010000195.1 GCA_016191565.1 Simkania negevensis
ATGGATCTTGTGGTTAAGAAGTCTTCCCTTTTCTTTGTTGAGCTCGATAATTTTTTTTAGGTGAGGAGCCAAAAAAGAGAAGCAGTTTTCTTGTTTTGCAGTTTTCCAAGCAAAGCCAGCTTCAGAAGTAGTTTTAGCAAGTGCCTTTACAAAAGAGCTAGGGAGCCTTTCTTCATTAAGAAAATCTTTCCGCCATACTGTTAAGGCTCTTTTTTGACTTTGGCTTAGCCCTTTTCCCACAATTTTTCCAGATCTCAGCTGAATCAGCTTCGAAAGAGTTTTTTTAAAACTGCTGCTGATCTGTTTTTGATGGGTAAGGCTAGCGAGAAGCTCCAATTGGCTTGCTCTAACCTCAGCTCCTCCTTTGGGGAGATAGGTTTCTTGGTCCCATTCTAAAAGTTGAGAGATAGAAGAAAAAAGATGAATCTCTTTTCCTAAAGCTACAAGCCTTTCATATTCTTTAAGCGAGGAGGGCATATGCAGGTTAATTTTAAAAACGCATTATAACGTAGAGGAGGTAAGAATTGCTACAAACCTTTTTCCATTGTTTCCTCTTTTTTGCACCGAGAGAGTTTTTTAATCCCCTTTTCAAAGAGAAAGATGCAATAGGGAGCAAGGGGAGATCCTACAGCAATGCTTGAGGCGATAAAAGCGATGGCGCAGCTGCCTAAAGCGATGTCAGTAAGCCAATGTGCACCGACAACAAGGCGGGGAAGGGAGAAAAAGATTGCATAGACAAGGGAGAGAAGTCCCAGCCTCCGTCCCATCAGGTAGAAGACCATGCAGGAAAATAGGATTGCTGTGGTAGCGTGATCTCCGGGAAAGCTTTTTTTGGAGTGGTCTTTTACTTTAATCCACTCAACCGCACGATCAAGGCGAAAGGCATCTGGCTGTGTTAAAGAGGGGCTTTTACGCGCCATATGAAGGATATCGGCAAATGGAGTCTCGTTCACTACATAAATAACAGAAGCAAGTATGAGGAGGGTAAAAAGACATTCTCCTATCCTTTTTGCTTTCAAAGAGGGAGGAGAGAATTTGATGTAGAAATAGAAAAAAGTAATCATCACCAAATCGCCTATCCAATCCATCATTTTATGCCCTGCAAGAGCCCAGAAATTTTGCCAAAAAAGGGAAGTATGAATCCAGCGATTGAGGATATAAAATGCTTGCTTGTCAATGAGGTCCCATAGAGGGCGGATCGGAGTATCCAGCCAGCTCCATAGAAGGGGGAGGATAATAGCTGGGAGAATGAGAAGCTTTTTTATATTCCAGTAGGAAGGAAAACTATTCACTTTATCTCCCCATTTTAAGAAATTTTCTGCCGAAAAGGAGAAAAGCAAGAAAGGGAAGAGAGAAAGTGGCAACATAGGGAGGAAGAAGCTGCGTTTCCCCTAGAATCACAAATCCGTCGATTAGACTACAAAATGCAATGAAACTAAAAATGGCTAGAGAAAAGAGGAGAAATAGAGGAAAGTGTCTATTAAACCGAACGGAGAAGGGAATAACTCCTATTAAGGCAAGGGGGGTAAAAAAGGGAGCAATCAGTTTAAAATAGAGATGGGTTTTCATCTCTTTGAGATGCTCTTGCATTTGAAAAGAACCTTTTCTAATTAAATGAAAAAGCTCGCTAATCGAGCGATTTTTGATTGATTTTTCAAAAGGGGTGGTCAGGCTTAAGTCAATCGAAAGAGTTTTAAAAAAAAGGTTCTCATAGGAGGCGACTTTTTCTATTTCTCCCTCCTTGCTTCTTTTGAGATGATCGACAAAAAAACCTTGAGGGTAAGGCTGAGAGAGGAGGAGTTTTTGCATATGCCACACTTCATCAGCTGATAGGATCCAAAAAAGATCGAAAAGCTCATTTTTTTCTTTGTTTGCTCTTTGGTAAATAATCGTAGTGCCATCTTCTAGGGAAAGGGAGGAGAGAAAACGTTCGTTTTCTTTTTCCCCTTTCTTTCTCTTAAAATGGCTTCTTTCAAAATGCTCGATGTAATTTAGAGAAAAAGGGGTGAAATATTCAAAGTTAGCATAGGTGAGGAGGCTACAAGCAAAGGCGATAAGAAAAAAAGGGGAAGAGAAACGATGGAGGGAGATCCCCCCTGTTTGGAAAGCGAGAAGCTCATGATTTTTATTGAGCGAGGTAAGTACTTTGATACTTGCTACTAAAAGGGCGAGGGGAAGGAGAAGATCGAGGTGCTCGCTTAGCCGAGCAAGGTAATAGAAAACAAAGTCGAGCCAAAAGATTTCTTGTTCTTTGACAATTTCTTGCATATGCATCGAATAATCGATGAGCGAGTGCAGGAGATAAAAAAGAAAGAGGAAAAGAAAAAACACTTTTAGAATTTCTTTTAATAAATAACGCTGCCAGAGTTTTGAGAAGCTCATTCGATCCCCCTGATAATTCTTTTCTGGTACCTGAGAGAAAAAAAGAGGAGGATAGGGATGGGGGAAAAGAAACAAAGTGCAGCTTTTATGGGATAGAATTCAAAAGATTTTCCCGATAAAAAGAGGAGCAAGCTAAGCGATGCTAAAATAAGTACAGAGAGTAACCCTCTTTTCTTTTTTCCCCTTCCAATTTCCATACCGAAAGCGATCCCCAGAAAAGTAAAGCAGAAAGTTGCTGTAGGGAAGAAAAAACGGCGCACAAGCTCATATTGGGCTCTTTTGACGACTTTAGGCTTAAGGTCGGAGGAGAAAAAAGCAGCGCTTACATTTTTTTTAAAAGGGAGGTGTTCCGTTCCTATTTTGTCTTCTCTTTTCTGCATCAAAGCTGTAAGTGCCTTTGCCGAGGTAGACATCTCTGCCTGATTTTCAATGATCAAATGATCAAAATGGCTGGGATTATCAGGGTCAATATTTGAAATAATAGCGACGTTTTTTCCTTTGAGAAGGCGGTCTTTCATTTTTAATTCTTTGGCAAGCATCAGACTGAGCCTTTTATGGGCCTTATTTGGAACGGCAAAGACCACTTCTTTTGCCTCTTTCCCAAGCTCTGTCATATGCATATCAGCATAGGAGTCTTCGAGCCTTAGAAACTTACTTTTCTTCATCAAGAAAAGGGGATTAATCGTTTTTGCTTTATATAGCAATTCATGAGAGTAAAGGCGGCATCGAGGGGTAAGTTCTGAAACGATTAAAAAGTTCAAGATAGACAAAACTCCTGCCATAAAAAGGAGAGGAGAGCAAATAGTGTTAAAGCTTAAAGCCGCTGCTTTAAGAGCAGTGAGTTCATGGGTATGGGAGAGGTTTTGCATCAATAAAAAAGAGGCAATAAGGGCAGAAATAGGGATTGCTAAAGGTAGGATATAAGGAATTTGGCAGGCGATAAATAGAAGGAGGAGAGGGATCTCTGAATTTAATGCTGCTAGACGAGCGATCTCTTGCATCCGTGTGACAAGGAGAATCGACACAAAGGCAGACATACAGAGAAAAAAGATCTGCAAGTAGCTTTTTAATAGATAGCGCCAAAGAATCGGCATCTTTACTTTCTCTTTTTCTTTATTTTCTACTCACCACCTGACAAGAATGCTCTTCCTAGACCGGCTGTGACTTTGGCAAACTAGTGCTCTGTAAACTTAATTTTTGC
>JACPWA010000196.1 GCA_016191565.1 Simkania negevensis
CTCAGCTTAATCTTAGTCTTTTCCTTCTCCCTTTTTAGCTCTGATATCATTACCCCTAAAGCTAACTTAAATCCTCTACAAAAAAATAAAGAGATTGTAAAAGATTTTTATACTGCCTTTTCAAAAAATGACACTGCACTCATGGAGAAACTCTTAGCAAGTAAATATGGAGTACAAGACTCAAATGTTGCTTTTGACTCTACTTACAGCAAATATGATGCTTTCAGTAAGAACCTCTTAACGAGAGCCAAATCAATCCATGCTGCTCTTCCAGAATTTACTTTAAGTATTTTCGAAATGCTTGCTGAAGAAAACAAGGTACTCGCCCGAATCCAGATCACAGGAATACAAAAGGGGAAATTTCTAGGAGTAGAAGCAGTTAATAAACCAGTAGTTATTAAAATGTTTGCTCTCTTTACACTTGAAGATGGCAAAATAACCCACATTAATGAAGCATGGAACGAATTCGGAGTCATGAAGCAGATTGGCTATATTATTCTATAATGGTATACTATACTGACAGATGAAAAAAAAATTTTTAGTCCTTACTTTTCTCCTCCTTCTCCTTCTTAGCATTAGCTATCCCTTTGCACAATTCTATTACACCCAAGATGAAAAGCTTTTTCTAAGAAAAGAGCTCCCTCTCTCCTACAAACATCAGTATAGCCGCCCCTTTCAAGAGGTGACCATTACCTCAGACGATGGGGCAAAAATCAATGCTATCCACTTTACAACACCCCATCCGAAAGGGGTTGTTCTCTATTTTCACGGAAGAGGGGGGAATGTTGCTACTAACTGGTCACGGGTTTCTACCGATTTTCTGATCCGCGGCTATGATGTTCTCATCATGGATTATCGAGGATTTGGCAAAAGCAGAGGAGCTTTGAGCGAAGGTGCTCTTTTAAAGGATGCAGAGAGATGTTATGAATACCTTTTAGGACAATTTAAAGAAGAAGAAATCGTTGTTTATGGCAGGTCCTTAGGAACAGGAATTGCTACTTACCTCTGCTCCAAGCACACCCCTAAAATGCTCCTTCTTGAGTCTCCCTACTTCAGCTTGCTTGATCTTGCTCCCCGTCGCGTCCCCTATCTTCCCTCCTTCCTAGCCTCCTTCGTCTTAAAATACCATTTTCGAACTGATCTTTGGATCACCAAAGTAGAATGTCCGATCCATCTCTTTCATGGCACAGCTGATGAGCTAGTTCCCTATGACTCTAGCCTCCGCCTTTTTAAACTGATCAAACACAAACTTCGCTCCTCTCTTACCACAATCCAGGAGGGAAAGCATAATCAAATCCGGAAGCATCTCGAATATCAAAACCCCGTAGAGGCCCTTTTAAAATAAAAAAATCGATTATGAGCGCCTAATTGATCTGTATTTAAGAAAATGTTTTGTCTGAGAAGATATTTACAAAGTAGCTTATACTACTAAACATAAGAAATAAAATTACTAATTTTATTTCTTATGTTTAGTAGTATTTCCCTGCTCAGGAAGTCAAGGCGCATTGTCAAGGCCTAAGAAAATATGTTCAAATGCCTTTTGAAAGCTTTTTGTGATTGTTTCGCTGTTCTTTTGCTTAGAATGATCCATAATATCTTTACCTTCAACATCTTGAATAGAAATTAATTCAAGACTCTTAGCATTAAAGATATCTTTCTCAGGAAAAAAGCGGCTAATAACTTTCATTTTCCCATCATGAAGAAAAAACTCAAAGGGACATCTGCTCCCATTATGCCTCCCGGCAATCACATAAGGAAACCGGTTTTTCTTAAAAATCGACTCTCCCTGGAAAAGAGAGAAAAAGGGCTGCTCTCCAATCAGATAGTCGAGAAGGGTAGGAAAGATATCTATGTGGGAAGTAAGTGTTGTGTTAGGATCAATTCTTTCTACTATCCGGTTATCTCCTAGTTTGTAGTAAATAGGAACCCGGGTCTGCATCCTGCTCAAATGAGAAGCATGAAAGAGCTGCCCCTCCTCAAAGAATTCTTCCCCATGATCTCCGGTAAATAGGACCACGCTTTCTTTGTAAAGCTCCTTTTTTTTCAAAGTGGAAATCACTTTTCCAAAAAGAGAATCGACATAATGAATCGAATTTCGGTAGCGGTTTTTAATCAGCTCAATATCCCTAAGAGAGTTTGAGACTTTAAGCTGGGTCTGCTCTTCACTAATCGGGGTAAAAAAGGGAACAGTTTTTTTAGGCCAACTGTAATTGAAATGGGTAGAATCTAGAAAGACAATGAAAAGATTTCCCTCTTTAGCCCATGGTTTATCTAAATCTTGTACCAAATGATCTACTGCCAACTGATCAGATTCACAGGCCTGTTTTGGCCAGTAATGAGGGTAGATATGAAGTTTATCTGTTAAATAATAGCGTTTCCCAAAGATCTTTTCCCCCATCCCATAAAATCTTAAAGGAGCAGAAGAATAGACGTGCAAGCGATATCCCAACTTTTTAAGCACCTGGAGGGGTAGAGCACCTGAACACCATTTTTTTTGTTCTTTAGAAGCCCAGTGAAAGGGGTAGTTGGCACTAAAAATGCTGTACCAAGAAATCTGGGTGGCATTCGCATTAGAAAAGGTCATCCCTAAAGAGATGTTTTCACCGCGAAAATCAGCGATATTTTTGGCTACTATGTCGGTGAGAAAGTCTTCTCTTAAGCTTTCAGCAATAAAAAGATAGATGTTTGGCTTTTTCGCAAGAGCAATGGGGGTCGAGTGTAGCGTTTTTAAGGCAATACCTTCTTCCATAAGAGGCTTAAGGGGACCTTTGAGCTTCAACTGCTCATGTTCAAGGGGAAGAAAAGTCGTTTTCCAAGGCAAGGTGCGTTGGAAAAGGCGGATCTCATGAAATTTTACATTCCGCCCATAAACTAACTCTAAGGTAATCAAGAGCACGGGAATAATGCAAATAAGCTTAACTATTTGGGCTGTAGAAAAATACAGCCAATGTTTGCGCGGAATTTTAGCGGTTAAATGATAAACAAGAAGGGAACAAAGAGGAATCGCTATAAGAGCAATAATAAATATTGTAAACCACATTTTTAGACTTACCCCAGTAATATGGAGGAGTTCAATGAAGTTTTCCCAAGTCTCATCTAACATCATATCGAGCGCATAAAAAAAGGAGATGTCCATAAATCTTGTGAGAAGAAGGTCGATGTAATGACAACACGTAAAGAGTAAACAGAAAACGATAAAGAAATAGTAGAGCGATCTATGAAGATAGGTTTGAATCATACCTGCCAAAAAAGCAAATAATCCCACCTCTAAGAGGCTTTGTCCTAAGCCTTGATAAAAATTTTATAAAAAAGAAATTTATATTTCTTCTCAATTTCACGGATTCCATCCGATTAGTTTCGACTCATTTTATC
>JACPWA010000229.1 GCA_016191565.1 Simkania negevensis
ATAGAAGTTCCTCCGGTGCTGTTAAGTGGAAACCATTCCCACATTGAAAAATGGCGCAGCCAAAAAGCTTTAGAAAAAACAGAAAAGGTACGACCAGATTTAACGTACAAAGTGTATTAGAAAGTATTTCAAGACTCGAAAACAAAGGATTTTTGAGAGCATTTTTTGCTCATTTTTTGGTTGATCCGCAGCACATACTTGTAAATAAGTAGGGCAAAGACCACCAAAAAAATAGCAAAAAAAAGTCCAAAAAGCTTTTTTTTAGGATTTTGACACACTTTCTTAAGGAGAAAAAGATATGAGTCGGGTAGCTGTCATCGAAGAGATTGAACAGACGCAAATGAAAAAAGACCTTCCTTCTTTTGGTATAGGTGACACTTTGAGAGTTCACCTGCGCATTATTGAGGGAGAAAAAGAGAGGGTCCAGGTATTTACTGGAGCTGTAATTGCAAAGAAAGGCGCTGGTCTTTCTGAAACTTTTACTCTCTATCGTGTTGCTTATGGATCGGGAATGGAGCGGATATTTCTTATTCATAGCCCCCGCATTGCCAAAATCGAGGTGATTCGCTATGGAAGAGCAAGACGGGCGAAGCTTTATTACTTAAGAGGAGCCTTTGGGAAAGCTTCTAAAGTAAAAGAGAAACTTCGCTTTGGAAAAGAGGTAGAAGGGGAAACCCCTTCTGAAGAAGGAACTGCACAAGCGGAAGGAGCTTCTAAAGAATAGTCCTTGACAAGTTTTGATCGCATGCTGGATTTTATTTAAAAACTCACCTTACGCAAAAAGGGAGAGCAGAGGGAAATACATCCTTTGAATCTCAATTGTTTCAAAAATTCTCACTGTATTCATTTGAATAGCCTTAAGATTTTTGAAACGATTGACTTTTCAAGGTCCTTTATTCTTCTCTTTTTGCGTAAGGTGAGGTAAAAATTCAAGTGGGATTGTGGAATTAAGTCATCACCAGCGCTACCATTTTGAACGTTTGGGCTACGAGAAAGGATACCAGAGAATCGCAGGAGTTGATGAGGCAGGAAGAGGGCCTCTAGCGGGTCCCATTGTAGCAGCAGCCTGCATTCTTCCAAAGGGCTTGATCCTTGATGAGATCAATGATTCTAAAAAGCTCTCTGCTGAAAAAAGAAAAGAGCTTTATCTCTATTTCAAGGGAGAGCCTCAGATCAATTTTGCAGTAGGAATTGTCGACCATGAGACCATTGATCAGATCAATATTTTGCAGGCAACTCTAAGAGCAATGGAAATCGCTATTGAAGGTCTTGCTCTTTCTCCTGATTATCTTTTAGTCGATGGAAATGTTCTTCCGAAAACCCCTATCGCTGCTAGGGCCCTTGTTAAGGGAGACCTTCTCTCTTTTAGTATTGGGGCAGCCTCGATTATCGCTAAAGTAATGCGAGATGATCTAATGTGCGATTACCATGAGAAATGGCCAGAATATGGGTTTGATCGACATAAGGGGTATGGAACAAGAGAACATATCCAGATGATTAAAAAGTATGGACCCTCTCCTATCCAAAGGAGATCTTTTAAAATAGAAGAAGAAGGATAGTACATGTTAAGAAGTATGACCGCCTATGGAAAGGCAGAATGTAGAACAAAACAAGCTCTCTACACAATTGAAATTCATTCTGTGAATAGAAAACATCTCGATATTGCCATTCAGCTCCCTCCTGAGCTCCTTTTTCTCGATATTGATTTAAGAAAGAGGCTAGGGGTAGATGTTGTACGGGGAAAATTAAGTGTGAAAGTTGGGAAGGAGAAATTTAAGGGGAAAGGGGCTCTAGTTGAGCCAAGTTCTCTGAGAAAGCTCTATAAGGAATGTGAAACGCTCGCAGAGAGTTTGAAGTATAAATCTAGAGGAGATATCCCTTTTTCTTTTTTGCTCGAGCTTGCGTTATCTGGAAAGCAATCAGAGGAGCTCCTAGATCCAGAGGCGAGGGAAAATCTTTTTAAAGGATTTGAAGCTGCGCTGCAGGATTTTGTTAAGATGAAAGAGTTAGAAGGGGAGATTCTTCTTGAGGATTTTAGACAAAGAGTGAAGGAGATTGAGCTTCATCTGAAGGTAATAGAAACTAGAGCCAAAGAAGCGCCAAACCGCTATCTGGAAAAACTTAAAAAAAGGCTAGAGGATCTACGATTGATCCATGGAGGGGATGAGGACCGGCTGATACGCGAACTTGTCTTTTTTTCTGATCGGATTGATGTTACAGAAGAACTACTTCGCCTTCGCTCCCACCTTCTTCAGTTTCAACAGACTCTCCTTTCTAAGGAAAGTGCAAGCGGAAGAAAGCTCGATTTTCTTTTGCAAGAAATGCATCGGGAGATCGGCACTATCCTTGCCAAAAAATTTTTTATTTTTTCAAAATATACACTTTTTCCACAATAAAAAATACATAAAAAGAGATTATTCCACAATAAAATA
>JACPWA010000230.1 GCA_016191565.1 Simkania negevensis
AGCTTTTCATAAGAAAGTCCCTTCTCCTCTGAAGAAACTTCCAGCTGGGTTTTTACTACTAATTTATCAAGGGGATCAAAATCTTCATAAGGGCTTTTAGCATTTTGAGAAGAAAGACCCCTTAAAAGGTGTTTTTGCGCAGACCAGATGAGCTTGACGAGGTGGATGGTGTCAGGGCGCACTCCTTCAAAGGTAGCCATACATTCGCCTACCTTGAGGGCAACCTGATGAGCAAAGTGATAGGGGGGAAGGTTTAAAGGAGGGTTTTCTCCTCCTTTTTCTTTTAAGTTTTCTCTGATCATAAAGTAGAGATCGAGAGTCCCATTTTCTTGAAGGGCCCCGGTTTGATTCTGAATTTTCTCATAGTAATACGAGACTTTTTCCCACACTTTTCTAAGAGCGGCTACCCCTAATCGGTAATTGGGGAATTTTTGTTTAAATTCGGGAAGGATTTTAGCTAGAAGATGGCTTTCGATTTTTCCTGACCATTTTTTAGAAGAGCCTGTTTTTTGAAGCTCTCCTTTGATTTTTTTTGAAAGGAACAGACTTAAGTCAGAGAAAGGGTCATAAAAATCGCTTGATTCAAAAGCAGGGGAAAGAAGTTCATCGGAGGAAGAGGGGGTAGAGGAAGAGAAATAAGAGGAAGTAGGATCATTAGGAAAAGAGTTAAAAGAGGTGACCTCTGACATATTTTCTTTCTCTATAATTTTAATACGTTGACCCCTCTATGTCATGTGACTTTTTTTTTGTCTAATTTTTTCTTAATAGTTGACAAAGATTTTCTTCCTACTATCTAGTGCTCTGTAAACTTAATTTTTGCCATTTGGGCTTTGACGCAGCCCAAATGGCAAAAATTAAGTTTACAGCTACGGTGAAGCGAAATCTTTACAAATCGCCAGGGCTTGATGTAGAATCTGAAACTTGTTTGATTTGCATGAGAGGAGGAAAAAATGCATCAGTTAACAATTATGGGACGCCTTGGTTTTGATCCTGAAGTGCGATTTACCTCTTCTGGACAAAAGGTGACTACATTTAGAGTGGCTGTCCATCAAAGAAAAGCTGGCAAGGAGGAAACACTCTGGTGGAGAGTTACCGTATGGGGAGAAAATAAATTGATTCCTCATTTCAAAAAAGGAAGTTCTATCATTGCTGTTGGAGAGATGACTAAGCCTGAGATCTATACTGACCGAGAAGGAAAGTCGCAAATCTCTCTCAATATGACTGCTTATCAGATCTCATTTAGCCCCTTTGGACGGACAGACAAACCTGAAGAGGAGCGCTCTTTTGCTAATGGAGAGGGTGGACAAGGTTCTTTCTCTCAAGGAGGATCGCAGCAAGGAAAAGGGGAAAGAGAACTTAAAGAAATGGAGCTGCAGGAAGCTGCTACCTTTTCTGACGATGAAATCCCTTTTTAGTGTTTGAAAATGCTCTCTTAACATGAAAGGAATAAAGACTCCATGTTTGAATTTATTGCAAGTCCTATACAGCGCCCTAAGGCAGATCTAACCATAGTTCCCTTTTTTAAGGGAAAAAAGGGAGCTGAGCTAGCCTCCTTTCCTGATGATCTTAAAGACGAGATTGCTCTCATTTTAAAGATGGGAGATTTTACTGGGAAAATGGAAGCTACTTGTCTGAGTTATGTAAAAGGAAAAAAGGAGCTCCGCCTTCTTCTTTTGGGACTTGGAGAAAAGGAAAAATGCACACCAGAAATCTTAAGACGCTCTTTTTCTGCTGCAATGAAAAGAGGACAAAACAAAAAGTGGCATCATATTAATGTTTTTCTTCCTAAAAAAAAGGAACTAAGTGAAGAGGAGATTGCAAGAGCTGTTTGTGAAGGAATCGGACTTACCCTTTATCTCTTTGAAGAGTATAAATCTAAAGAAAATCAAACCCCTTTTCATGTAAAAAAGGTTGTTATTATCGGTTCATCAAAGAAAGAGCTCGGAGTAAAAATAGAAGGGATTTTGTCTGGAGTGAATCTCGCTCGATGTCTAATTAATGAAAATGCACTAACGATCACTCCCCAAGCGTTGGCACATGAGGCAAAAGTGCTTGCCAAAAGCTCTAATAAAATCAGCGTAAAGATTGTCGAGGAAAAGGAGTTAGAAAAAGAGGGAATGGGGCTCTTTTTAGCAGTGGGAAGTGGTTCTCGCATCCCTCCTGTTCTTATCTGTCTTGAATATAAAGGGGATGGAAAAAGCAAGGAGCGCACCCTCATCATTGGTAAAGGGGTTACCTTTGATACAGGAGGGCTCAACCTAAAGCCTACCGGTTTTATGGAAGACATGAAGGCAGATATGAGCGGCGCTGCCGCAGCTTTAGGGATTGTGAAGGCAGCTGATGCGATTGGACTTAAAGCAAATCTAGTGATTCTTATTGCTGCCACAGAAAATGCGATCGATGCCAAGAGTTATAAACCAGGAGATGTTTATCGCTCTGCCTCTGGAAAAACAGTGGAAATTGCCAATACAGATGCGGAAGGTCGGCTCACCTTAGCTGATGCCTTGACCTATGGACAAAAACATTATGCTCCTACCCGGATCGTCGATATGGCTACTCTTACTGGCTCTGTAGTTGTGGCTTTAGGTACATTTCGCTCAGGTCTTTTTACGAATAATTGTGAGCTTGGCAAGCTTTGTGAGGAAGCAGGAGAAGAAACGGGTGAACGGGTATGGAAACTTCCTCTAGATCCTGAATATAAGGAGGAGCTCAAATCTGAAATCGCTGATTTAAGAAATTGCGGTTCAAAATGGGGAGGTTCGATTACTGCGGCAACCTTTCTTCATGAGTTTATCGAAAATCAAACCCCTTGGATTCACCTTGATATTGCAGGGACTGCTTACCTCGATAAAATGCGCTGGTATCACTGTTCTTTTGCTACCGGGGTGGGAGTGCGTCTAGTCATTGAGCTCCTTGAAAAGCTTCACTCCCGCAGGAGATGACTCTATCTTCTAAATCCTCTTTTTTCCTTCCAATTCTTTATGAAGATGAGGATCTCATGGTCTGCGATAAACCTTCAGGGCTTATCACAGATCGAAACCTTTTTAAAAAAATATTGCAGGAAGAACCTTATCTCGTCCATCGCCTTGATAAAGAGACCTCGGGGGTGATCTTGATCGCCAAAAATAAAAAGATGCAACAGGAATTAGAAACTCTCTTTCGAAGGAGAGAGATACTTAAGATCTATCTAGCCCTTGTCCTTGGCAAGGTAAAGGAGGAAAAAGGGAAAATTGAAAGTAGACTTGAGGTAAAAAAAAGGGGGGGGGAACTTTTTGTAGAGGAGGCTAAAGGGGAAAAAGGGCAGCTTGCAATTACCTACTGGCAGGTGTTAAAAAGAGGCAAAAAAGCGACCCTCCTCCAGTGTATCCCAAAAACAGGGCGGACCCATCAAATCCGGGTCCATCTTTCCGCTAAGGGACATCCTATCTTAGGCGATCTCAAGTACGGAGGGGAAAGCCCCGATTGTGACAGGTTGATGCTGCATGCTTTTAAAATCGCTTTTTTTCATCCTAAAATAGGGAAGAAGCTCGAAGTCATTTCTTCCCCTTCTCTTCTTTTTAAATCATTACTTCTTAATTGTTAATTACTTAATCATTTATTAATAATATTGATTATTATTTAATATAAAGTTATAATAAAGATATAAAAATAACTAAAAACGGTTAAAAAATGTCATTAATAAGCAAAATCTATTCTGGAAGTTATTCTGCTCTTTCTTATGTAGGATCTTCTATTAAAAGCGGTATGAGCAAAAGCTATGCGGTTGGATGTAAGGCTGTTGAGAAAATAGGCAAAGTATTTCTGGCGATCAAGCAAGGGCGCGAAGCTCTGCGCCAGCCAAACGTAACTATTTGCACAAAGATTAGTCAAGGTTTACAAGGTGTTAAACTAGGTCAGCTTCTGGCTGTTCCCTTAACATCGCAACCAAAAGCGATGAGCTTCTTTGACAAGTTTCAAAGCAAACAAACCTCATGGTTGATTAGACTTATTCTTGGCAAAGCAAAAACTACCCCTCTTACACAAGAGCAAGCTCAGTTTATTGCCCCAAAAATAGGCTCTGCTATTACGGAAAAAAATGTTCAAAACGTCACGGGAGCTTTGCTAAGTGCTACACAAGGGATGGCAAAAGCTGTAGCTATCATAGGTGCTGCGCCAGATGTTGCTCAGATGAAATCGGACCTTCTCACGCATTTTAATGAGCCTGGTAAAAGCGCTATAGATTTTGAGCAGGAAAAACAGCGGGTCAGAAAGCAGGTGCACAGTAATATTTGTACACTCTTAGCATTAAAAAAAGAGGAAACTCCCTTTTTTAGCTTAGACTATCTTGCCATTCTCGGTGCTTATATAGCTGTAAAGTGGTTTAATATGGATTTAGATGCTTTGGCAAGTGCATATGAAATGGCTATAGGAGAAATAGGAGACTCTTCTGAACTTATCAATAAGTTCAAAGAAGGTGGTGAGTTTGTTGTTCTGAAGCTCTTAC
>JACPWA010000231.1 GCA_016191565.1 Simkania negevensis
CAATGCTTGTCCCATCAGATAGCCGATGAAAAGACCAATCACTGCAATATTAAATGCTCGCAGGTTAAATCTTCGAAAGTAGATGTCGAAAGCAATAATAAGAAGTGCAAAGACAAGCCCTATACCAATTCCGATCAAGGCATTGACAGCCATCGTGCCGACTGGTCTGGAGATCATGAAGGTGTTCATAAAAAAAATAGATAAGACTACAAATAATATTCGTATGAGACCGAGTGAAATATTCATATAAAACCCTATACATTATTATAAAAGAAACTCTCTATTGAGAAGAATTCATCTTCCTGGAACTGCTTTGAATTTGTCAACAAAATAAAATTTAAATATGGTAACATATGCGTTTAAAACGCCTATTACAAACTCATCTTATGCAAAAAGGAGACTATGATTACACTTACTAAAACAAGAGCTTTTATTCTATCCGGAGTGATCTGGTTGGCTATAGGCACCTTACTCATTTATAAAGGCACCTTCTTCATTTTAGAAGAACTCCATCTTCTTCTTGCTGGAACTCTTCCTCCCTTTTCGTTAATTCTTTTTTTTTCCCATTTCTCGGGAAACTTTGAGCGAGCAACTCTCTTCCTCTTTTCCTTTTCCTTCCTTATTGGCTTACTTAAAGGGCGTTTTGCTTTAAAAAAGACGGCAGGAAGGGTGATCCAGAGGATCGCTTTTCAAGGCTCTTCTTTAAGCTGGAAGAGCCTTTATTCAAAGCCCTATCTTATCCTCCTTGGGTTGATGTTTCTTCTAGGGATGAGTCTTAAATATCTTCCTTTTCCTTTAGGAGTTAGGGGCGGGATCGATTTTGTTGTGGGAGTAGCTCTTATCTATGGGTCGTTTTTCTATTTTAAAAGCGTGTTTATATATTCTAAAGAAATTTTTACTCAGGACAAGCAGCAAAATTAAAGGCGTTTATTTGCGCTTTTCTCTATAATCTAGACTTTAGCACACTTAATATGAGTTAAAGCTTAGAGTAAAACAGGATGCGCCTTTCCTTTCTTTATTGGGACCCACAGCCGATTGCCTTTACCCTTCCATTCTTCAATCATCCAATCGCTTGGTATGGGATCCTTTTTGCTGGAGGATTTTTTCTTGGGTTTCTTCTCCTGCGCTCTCTTTTAGAAAAATTTTTCTCCTCCCGCCCAGAATGTACCTTTGAAGATATTAAAGATTGGGAGCAGTTTAGGCAGATTGATCCAAAGCTATACGGTGAAGGGAAAAAGCAAGAATCTCTTCTTAAGAGATGCAATGAATTATTAATGGAGCTGAAACCGATAGACCTTCATTCTTTTAGCAAAAAGGAAAAAGCTCTTCTTCAATTTGCTAAAAACTGGTTTGAGCCTTCCTCCTACCAGAAACTTGCGAATCGATTGCTCCTTGAAAAAAAGTATCCCCTCCTTTTTCAAACTCTGAGGGATCGAGCTAGCCAGTTTACTGAAAAACTCACTCTCTATCTAATGTTGGGAGCAGTCTTAGGAGCTCGAATAGGACACCTTCTTTTTTATGAAAACTGGACGAATTATCTTCAACATCCTCTTTTGATATTTAAGACCTGGGAAGGGGGTCTTGCCAGTCATGGAGGATTGTTCGGGATTGTTTTAGCCCTTCTTATTGTTTTAAAAAGATGGAAAAAAAAGATCCCTTCTCTTTCTTTTTTTCTCCTTTTGGATTTTTTAGCGGCTCCTGCTTTTCTTTGTGGGGTGTTTATCCGATTGGGAAATTTTATTAATCAAGAGATTTTAGGCAAGGTAACAAGCGTTCCCTGGGCTGTCGTATTTGAGAGTCCAGCAGGAGGCTTGCTTCCTCTTCCTCGTCATCCTGTGCAACTCTATGAGGCTCTTTTTTATTTGGCCGCTTTCCTCTTTTTTCTCTGCTTTTTCCCTTCCCTTTTTTCGCAAGCATATCGCAAATTGCTTAGCAAAGAGAGTGATATTGCAGCCATATCAAAGGTGAGCACTTATCCAGGGAAGATGAGTCAATATGATGGCCACAAACATTCACAAAACCTGAAGATTTGTGGTATAGGAATGGCAAGTAGTTATGCTATTACTCTAACGTTCTTATTCCGATTTTTTATTGAATTTTTTAAAGAAGAGCAAAGCCGCTATCTCTTTCTTCCCTATTTCACGATGGGGCAATATTTAAGCCTCCCAATGATTTTTTTGGGAATCTTTTTTCTTTTTTCTTTATCCAGCCGCTTGCAAAAAAAGGGGAGAGGATGGAGTTATACTGACCGCAAACAATAATGATACAAAGTCAAGTTGAGGAATGCAGTCTATTTGAAGGATCGTTTCGAAGTTCACATTATTAACCTGAATTTTGGGTTCAATTTGCTCAGAATCAACAGAGGTTTTCGGGGGAGTTTGATTGTTTTTTTTCGAAGGGAATATCCAAAGGTGATATTCCTGAGAAAAAAAGGGGGCAAACCTACGAAAAGATTGTTGATAATGAACAAATTGAACCCAAAACTCAGGTTACTAGGTAGTCAGGAGTGAGCGAGAAGAGCAACTCCCGATACTCTATTTGCCAGCTCTTAGCGCTTTGATCTCTTAACCATAACCGTAGTCGATAAATATCTAGTTCTTCATGAAGTCTACGACGATTAAAACTCCGAGAACCATTTAAACAGTCTCATTAAAGCTCTTGGATAGTCTAAACGATAAAAAGAAAGATCTTCTAACTCACGGTACTGTTCCTACCTATGAACTACTGGTTTCTGAAATAATTGAGCTACTAAGCCCTAGCTGAGGCATTTCTGGCTCAAGTAACTTCTGTACTCTTATGCTTGCATTTTTCATAATAAAATCTCTATACATAAGAGAGCTTCGCTTTATTACAACACGAACAAAATCTTCCCGATCTTTTAGCCTGTTACTTGCAGCATCAAAAAGATAGTTATATGTTTCCGTCGCGACAAGCATAAATTCTTCATCATCTTTCAACTTGTCACTAGCATAGCGAACGAGGTGGGCGTCTACTTTTATTGAGCGAAGCATAAATTCCTTATTATTCTTTAAGCTGTCATCTGCATATTGCAGAGCATAGGGATTTCGCTTCATTGCAGCAAGAACAACCTCTTCATCATTTTTTAATTTTGGGCTCACTTTACTAAGGGTAGCTAACTCATGGGTAGGAAGCGGGCTGTTAGCGAAATCTTTGTGTTCTTTGTATTCTTTTTCTATTCTCTCAAGTACCCATGCTTTATTATCCCAGTTGTTTTGCCCAATGAATTGAGCTGGCGGAGATTCAGTAATCAATTTCCTTAAAGTTCCTCGATTGCGAGGTTTTTGATTTGGGTTCTCTGCATTGCTTAAACGAGTTGTATCTTCCTGCGTTGTTTGAAAAGGGCTTGTGTCTGGAGTTCTTTCAAACGTGCTGCCAGGGAGGCTAGGAGTGTTTACTTCAGATGATCCACTAATTGTTTCAACCATATAAACTCTTTCTTTGATTTGATTGAAGATAATTATAGCATTTACCTTATTTTTTTTCAATAATTAAGATTAAATTATAGTGGATTAAGTTTTGGATGATAAAATTGACTGTAAGATTTTTGCATGGAATGCAGCATGGAGAACGAGGCGACTTTGTAAAGTCGGTGAATTCGAATGCGAGATTCCATGCAAAAAGATGCGGATGAATTTTATCATACAAAGTTTAATGCACTATAATAGCCTAAGGAATTTTTAAATACAGAATTAGGCTCTTAAAAACGTAAATTCTTTTTTTTAAATATGTTGATAATAAATCAAAATAAGAGACGCCAGTTAACAATAAGATCAGTTAGAGGTTACACCATTTCCGAAAAATAAACGCATAAATTCGAATTGTAGAAGGCAGCAGATTTAATTCATCGTTTCGAAGCCCATGTTTTTGAACATGAGCAAGAAAGGATGGATTAAAGATGATATTTTATACGATTCGAATTTATGCGTTTATTTTTCGGAAATGGTATTACATCACTCATGTCTCTTTTACTTAAAGTTGCACATCGCGTGAGCTGGCGTTGGTATTAAGGGTAAAGTAGCTTTTGAGATCTCTTCCAGCGCTCTTTCAATCTCCTCTTTTTTCCAACTAGGATGCTTAGTTTTTAAGTTGTGAGTGTGATAGCTGAGAAAACGCTCGTAGGTTGACTCTTCTGGTTTTTTTAAGAGCTGGTACCAAAAGTACTTATAGAGGATCCAAATTCTGATTTTAAATTCCTTAGGGTAAGCTTCTAAGATAGTATACTTTTTCATAGCACACTCAAGGATATAATGAATAAATTCTCTATGGTGAAAGAAAGCGCGGTTGGAGCTCCATGTTTCCCACTCCTTTTGAATCAAGAGCAGCAGAGGATTTTTTTCATCAAAATGGATCGATTTACAAAGCATTTCCCCTTGCACTGCCCAAAGTTCGCTTTTCCTTTCTAGTTCTTTTTCTTTTTTCTTTAGATCAAATTGAGCAATCTTTTTAAAGAGCTGGAGAGCAGTAAGAATCATTCCCTGAAAAGTTTGATGAGGATTTTCAATAAGGATATTCCCTATCTCTTTGTCAACCACCTCTCTTTCCTCTTCTGGAACCTTTCTTAGCAAATTTTCTTTTTCCTCAAGCCGCTTCCAAACTAACATTTCTAGATGGTCACAAGCGATTGGGCTTAAGTAAGGTAGGATAGAGGCTACTTTATAAGCATAAATGACCTTCTCCTCCAGCTCTTTCCTATCGCTCCCTCCTTTAGATTCGCTAATGATGTGGAGCTGGGCATTGATAAAAACAAAAAGGGGAGAGGAGATCGATAAATGAGCCCCTTTGTCCTCTCCTTTGAGAAGAGATAAGATGATCTGGATCGCTCTTTTTAATTCTTTTTCTTCTAATTCACTAGGTAGTTCTCTTGCTATAGGGAAGAGAGAGAGGATTCTTTGTACCCGTTCCATCTGGCTCTCTTCTTTTTGCAAAAAGTGATTGTTTGTTGAAAGTTCAATCTGACATTCAATAAAAGCTTCCACCCATTTTTTTTCACTCAGTGCAAAATGAAGGGAAGAAAAAGAGGTAAGTGAAAGCCTCTTAGCTAGGAGGAGGGAGAGGGTAGAAGAAAGGAGACCTCTCTTCGCAATATGTTCTACTTTTTGAAGATCAAAGAGTCTTTCCCTTGTTTTTTTTATG
>JACPWA010000232.1 GCA_016191565.1 Simkania negevensis
ATGCCCTACTGCAAGAGGGATGATACTTCGAACAGTGTGACTCATGAGGAGGAAGCTTCTTCAAGTTTCATTTGATGAAAATAGCTAATGAGCGCCTCCGATACCTCTTGAAGATCTCCATCCATAATCTTATCAAGTTTATAAAGGCTAAGAGAGATCCGATGATCTGTTAGGCGATTCTGAGGAAAATTATAGGTACGGCTCTTTTCTGAGCGATCCCCTGACCCTACTTGAGAAGAGCGAAGGTTTGCTCTTTCTTCTCTTTCTTTTCTCCTTTTTTCCTCTGTAATTTTTGCTGAAAGAAGGCGGAGCGCTTTTTCTTTGTTTTTGTGCTGCGAACGCTCTTGCTGGCAATAGACTACGACCCCTGTAGGAATATGGGTGAGACGCACAGCAGAATCGGTCGTATTAACATGCTGTCCCCCTGCTCCAGAAGAGCGGTAGGTATCTACTTTTAGGTCTCGTTCATCGATGATTACCTTTTGCTCTTCCCCAGGTTCCATCAGAATGGCAACGGTAATCGCAGAGGTATGAACTCTCCCCTGTGTTTCTGTAGCAGGAACCCGTTGTACCCGATGGACTCCCGCTTCATATTGAAGATAGCGATGAACATTCTTTCCAGAAAAGACCAGGACATATTCCTTAAATCCTCCCATCTCAGAAGAAGCATAGGAGATCGTTTCATATTTCCATCCCATGTGATCCGCATAAAGACGGTACATTCTGACACAATCGCCAACAAAAAGGGCTGCTTCATCGCCCCCTACTGCCGCTCGAAGCTCCATGATGATATTCGCATCATCGTTTGGATCAGGGGGAACAAGGAGCGTTTCCATCTTCCATTCTAATTGCTTTTCCTCTATTTCAAGGCGGGAGATGTCTTCCTGAACCACAGCGACAAACTCAGGATCTTTTTCTGCTTTAGCCAACTCTTTACTACTCGTGAGCTCTTCTATAACCTTCTGGTAGGCAGTATAGGCTTCTTTGAGTTCAGTCAAATAAGAATGTTCTTGAGAAAGAACCCGATATTTTTCTCGATCTGTTAAAGTTTTTGGATCGGCTAACTCTTCTTCAATCTTATCAAATCGGCTCAGAAGTTCGAGAACTTTTTTTTTCATGTATACAACGTTTCTACTTTAGAAAATGTTTCAAAAACTCTAATAACAACCCACATTGAGCAGATCAGGCTGATCTGCTCAATGTGGGTGACAAGGGTCTTTTGGACCCTTATCTTGTCATTTTTTTGGTTGTTACTTGTACAAATAATTTGTCAAAGTATGTTCTATGTATCAATCAAAAAATGAGCAAAAAATGTTCTCAAAAATCTTTGCGCCAAGACCGAAATTTCTATATGTTTGAGCTGTCATCAGTAAAGATGAGGAAATTAAGAGTTCTTCTCTTCTTTCTTTTTGGGGACTACTGCTTTTTTTAAGGGAGAGACTTTTATTTTTTTTCCCTTTGCAATTTTCACTTCTTTCTTTTCCCCCTCTTCTTCGCTCTCTTCTTTCTTCACAACAGGAGCGGGGCGACCATAGCGCTTCTTAAATTTATCCACCCGTCCTTCTGTATCAACAAATTGTTGACTTCCAGTAAAAAAAGGATGGGAAGCAGAGGAAATTGGCACCCGATAAACAGGATAAACGCGCTCGAGCTGGGCGCCGAGGGCGGCGATCTCGGC
>JACPWA010000233.1 GCA_016191565.1 Simkania negevensis
GCGCTACAGCAGCGCCGGCACGACCTGGCCGGGGGAGATGACCCACGTGCGTCCGAGCGGATCGTCTTGAAGGAGGACAGCGGCTTCGACTGTCAGAAGAAGCGCTCCAAACTTTAGTTGCGCTACTCCAGAGGGAAGCAAAAGTCACTATTAAGTTCCCCCCTTTTTTAGAAACAATTGAGGCCAAAGAATTTCATAAGCTTTTTTCCCAGCTTCTTAAAAAACCTCTTCCCTATTTTCCTGAAACTTTCATCACTTTTGATCTTTATTAGGACTTACGATAATTTAGTAAAAAATGAGGTACATGATGAACAAGCTGTCCCAGCTTAAAAAGTTGACTACGATTGTTGCTGATACAGGAGAGATTGATGAGATAAAAAAATATAAGCCGACCGATGCAACTACTAACCCTTCTCTCATTCTTAAAGCCGCAGAAATTGAAGAATATAGACACCTGATCACCGATGCCATCTCCTATGCCAAGAAAAAGGGAGAAGGGCATGTCAAAGAGCTGATCGTGACTAAAATCTTTGTAAACTTTGGCGCCGAGATTCTCAACATTGTACCTGGTCGAGTTTCTACTGAGGTAGATGCTCGCCTTTCCTTTGATGTGAAAGGAAGCATTGAAAAAGCACACCAATATCTTGCCCTTTACAAAGAGATGGGAATTAGTAAAGAACGGGTGCTCATTAAACTCGCCTCTACCTGGGAAGGGGTGCTTGCTGCTAAACAATTAGAAAAAGAGGGGGTCCGTTGTAACATGACATTAATGTTTAGCTTAGCTCAGGCCATTGCTTGCGCAGAAGCTGGCGCTACCCTAATCTCCCCCTTTGTAGGACGGATACTCGATTGGCATCTCAAAGCAGAAGGAAAAAGCTCTTATCCACCTGATAAAGATCCAGGAGTGGTCTCTGTAACAGCGATTTATAACTACTACAAAAAGTTTGGTTACAAGACCCAGATTATGGGCGCCAGTTTCCGTAATAAGGAAGAGATCCTTGAACTCGCTGGCTGCGACCTTTTGACTATTGCCCCTAAGCTGCTGCAAGAGTTAACAGAAGCAGTTGGAGAAGTCCCCTGCAAACTCGATTCTAACAAAGCAAAAACACAAGAGATTAAAAAGCTCTCTATTGATGAAAAAACCTTTAGGTGGATGGTCAATAACGATGCAATGGCTACAGAAAAGCTTGCTGAGGGAATTCGCAACTTTGCCAAAGATACCATCAAGCTAGAGAAGTATATCGAAACCCTTCTCTAGAGGGTATTTGAGGTTTTAAGGCATAATAAACTGAGTTTTTCATTAGACATCGAGTAACGTCTATCTTTATCCCACTGCTATAGCCTATTGGCCAATTGAAAATCGTCGTTCCCGGCTTGACCCCTTAGCGATTAATCTTAGAAAACGTTTTGGTCGACTCCAATTGGGGGGAGATACTCTTTGGGGAAGTCACTCTGCAGACGCTGCACAATCTGCTTTATTTATCTCTAAAGAGGTTCAGAGTTTCCTAAAACCAAAATAATCGAAGTGCAATGGCTTCTCGGCTTAATGATAGTCAAGAGATCTAAGGAGTCAAAGTATTGAGCATAGTTAGGTGAGATTTCGAAAAGGTTAAACAGGGGGAGCAGAAACCCGCCCTTTTGAAAGCTTATGTACTAATAAAAAAAATCCCTGAATTGGCTTTCTTGCCGATTCAGGGAGGTTATTTTATCTTTTCTTTTGTGTAAAAAATATAAAACTAACACTATTTATCACAAAATCTCGAAGCGAGAGGGTGCTTCCGTTTGATCATCACCATCAGATGTACGAGAGCTCATGATGTACTCGCTTCCTTTGCGAATATCCAGATCTCCTCCTAGCTTGCTAATTTCTTGGCGTAGCTCTCGAAGATCTTGTAAGTTTGCTCCACGTTTGTGTATCGCCGGTAAGGAGAGAGCTTCTTCTAACCCTGCTCTTTTGCAATAATGGTTGATATAAGACACACCATAAAGGTGTGCTTTTCTCATTACCTCATTATGTGCTTGAGTAGAATGTGGCATTGCTGCACTTATTTTCTTAAACAGCTCTAAAATTTTTCCTGGAATCTTTTCTCGACGTGGCTCAATTTTCATATCAGGACGAAAATAAAAATAGACTTTATTGAAAGCCGTGGCAAGCCCACTTTTTTTACACACATAATCAAAAGCATGAAGGATACTGTGTAAGAGCTTTTTGGGGTGCAAGCTCCAATGGAAACCATATGACTCGAACTTAAGAAAATAAGAAGGTTTTTCCTTATTTCCTTCAAGTTCGTTATTTTCTCCGACCTCTGGCGTATCTAATTTACCTATGAGAATCGTACGCTTATCTACTGGTAGAGCATTTACCCCATCTCTATCTATGTCAACGCCGTACTGCTGTATACTGCGCTTTGCATAGTGACTAGAAGGACGTGCATGAAGGTACCCATTAAAGTACTCTTCTAAACTCATTTCAGGATGATTTTGCATTAAGTTCTCGACAATTTCAGAACGTAGTACAACGGTCCCATTTGTATAAGCTTTTCCTTGGCAAGCTGCATTGTAGTGAACAGCCCATGCAATACAAGTAAGGAGGTGTTTGGCTTCTGTTTCATTCTTTGGTAGCTCTTCAGGTAAGCCATCTGTAAAGTATTCAAGCCCCTCTTTAACCAATGCTCTAGCTGTCTCAAGGCTAACCGCCCCCCAATTACTACAGTATTTAGTATAAAAAGACTCAAATTCAGCATCTTGTGCGCTAAGTTCAAAAGTTTCTTTAGGTTTTAAATTTAATCCAAATATAGACGACATATTATTTCTTTTTTTTTTATTATTTTAATTACAAAAATAAAGTTAACATAATTATTATTATATCAAATTAATATAATAAATAAAAAAATAATATGAAATAAACAGTGGTTTTTTATGTAAATTACTTATTCTAAGATAGTTGTTTTATAAAGAATTTGTAATTCGCCGAGTAAGAGAACATTGAGAGTATTTAGGCTTTGTTTTTATTCAAAATTTCAATACGATATATTTTCATATGCATCTTATTATTATAAACTTATATCGTTGTTCATGCAGAAGAGGCAAGCGCTGATATAACTCAACTGCTTGTGGTTATTTGAATAGACTTCTTTCGAAACTCCATTTATTTGCCAAGATAGCGATTTTTGCCATCTCTAAAAACTGATTTTTTCAGCCATGTGTTCCCACATTGTCTTCACAATCGTTTTTAAGACCTATCTAAAACTCGCCATTTTTCCAAACAAAGCGAGTTTCGAA
>JACPWA010000011.1 GCA_016191565.1 Simkania negevensis
AGGATTAGGGAAAGATTAGAAAAGCAAATGGCGGGGAAACTAAAAAGTCGCAATATAGAAGGAGGTGATCGAGAGATCAGTGAAAAAATTTTCGATTTTTTAGAAAAGAAAATGGAACGATTTGAAAAAGAATATAGCGATCTCAATGAACATCTACTTACCCTCCATATTTTAAAAGCATTTGCTAAAACTCTAGATGCTCATACCGGGTATTATAGCCCGAAAGAGGCATTTGAGATCCGGGCCAATTTAAAGAAACAATTCCACGGGGTGGGGGTTGTTCTTAGACAAGACTTTGATGGGGTATTCATAGTGAGTCTAATCGAAGGGGGCCCTGCACAAAAGTCGGGCAAGATACAGGTAGGGGACCAGCTTATTGCAATTAATGGGACCCTAGTTTCTGGCCTTGCTTTTGATCAGCTCCTAGAGAAAATGCAAGGGGAGATCGGAACCCCCTTGAAGCTACTAGTCACACGGAGTAGTAAAGAGGAAGAGGTCAAGCTAGTTCGAGAAAAAATCATTATGAATGATGAGAGAATTGCTGTTTCTTATGAACCCTATGCAGATGGGGTCATTGGGAGGATTGATCTTCCCTCTTTCTACGATGGAGGAGAACAAGTGAATGTAGAAAGGGATTTAAGAGAGGCAATTAAGGGACTCAAGCAGGAGGGGAAACTTTTAGGACTTGTACTAGACTTTCGGGAGAATTCAGGGGGATTTCTTCATCAAGCGGTCAAGGTCTCCAAAATGTTTTTGAAAGGGGGACTGATTGTGATTTCTAAATACTGTGATGGAGAGGTGAGCTACTCGCGCGATGTAGATCCGCGGATCTACTATGATGGACCTTTAGTAGTTCTAACTTCGAAAGCTTCTGCTTCAGCAGCAGAGATTGTAGCCCAAGCTCTTCAAGATCATGGTGTTGCCATTGTTGTCGGCGATGAGCGGACCTATGGGAAGGGGACTATGCAGTATCAGACCTTGACCGATGAATCTGCGAAATCTTTTTTTAAAGTAACTGTGGGTCGCTACTATACTGCCTCTGGCCGTTCTCCTCAGATCGAAGGGGTCAAGGCAGATCTTGTCGTCCCTAGCTTCTACTTTCCCTATCCGATCGGGGAGAGATACCTTGAATTTCCCTTGAGCAATGACCATTTAAGCGGAGAAGTATTTCATTCATTAGAAGAGATGGGTCGAGGCACATACCAAGATCTTTCCAAGTTCCCTGTTCCCTACTTAAGTCCAAGAGAGTCGAACTGGCGCAAGATGCTTGCTGTCCTTAAGCGTTCGAGTAGCCAAAGGCTAGCTAAGGATAAAAATTTCCAATTTTTCCTTAAAACAGCTGGACAAAAGAAAGTAGAAAGGCAGTCCTCCTCTTCACAAGAAGCTTCTGCCCCCTCTAATCATGGGGAAAACGATTTACAGATGGCAGAGGCCGTACAGATCATCAAAGATATGGTCTATCTTGATCGCCACGCTCTTTCTTATTAGACGTTATCTAGACCTTGAGTTTACCTGTACTGTTTTTTCTTTACTCAGATAGGTCATTATTTAATAGGTAGGATTACTTTTGCAATTAGATAAAAGTAGCTGAGAGCGTGAGAGCAAGTCGCAAGGAGAAAAGAATCTGTTATAAAGTTTAATGTTGTCAGGGTGATTCTACCTTCTAAAGACCTGGCAAGGGCTTGTTTCCCATGGTCTAAGCTTAGAGTAATGCTAGCTAAAGTTAAAACCATCAGGCATGTAGCTAATCCTTTTTTCTCTTCATTTCCTATACCAAACTGCTCAAGCTTTCCTGAAAATGTGTTTACAAGGTAATTCCATCCTATATTGCTCATAACCCTCGCGCCTTCTGTTATTCCAAATCCTATAAGCGATTGATTATAAGTTCTATAAGGTGTGTCTTCTAACCATTTAATGAGCGGATTTAAGTGAGAAAAGCGTTGCAATGATGGCAGGAGAGTCAAATGTAGAGCCCCGTTCGCTAATGTCCCAAGCTTGTTTGTTGTTATGCTATTCCACAACGCTGTCATTTCTTACTCCTTGATGTTTCGATATGAAAGAATTAACAAACTTATTAGTTTTATAAAAAAAATACAAGGAAAATAGCTAATCAGTGCGAAAATACACAGGTAAATCTTAGCTTCTTAGAAGGGCTGTTGTTTATCTATCCGTTTCTAGTGTACAGAGCACTAGCTTGAGCAAATGTCTTCTTGCTAAAAATCCTCTAACATCCTAT
The DNA here is from genome assembly GCA_016191565.1 of Simkania negevensis. Taxonomy (GTDB): domain Bacteria; phylum Chlamydiota; class Chlamydiia; order Chlamydiales; family Simkaniaceae; genus Simkania_A; species Simkania_A negevensis_A. The sequence continues at coordinate 2,237 of JACPWA010000011.1, forward strand.
TTTCTTAAGAGACCAACACGCCGCAGGGCCAGGTAGCTCAGTTGGTAGAGCAGAGGACTGAAAATCCTTGTGTCGCCGGTTCAATTCCGGCTCTGGCCATCTTTCCGTTTAATACCCTAAAATCAAAGAAAAGTGCAGTCTTTTAAAGGGACCGCCAAGGTCAATGTTATGCAGTTGGAACCCAAAATCTGCCCGGAAAGTAAGGTAGGGAACAATATCGTAGCGCATGCCTGGTCCTATGCTCATTAAGTGCTGCGATTTCATCTGACCTATCGCCTTCTTCTTGACCTCTTCCCATCCATAGTCAAAGAAAAGTAAAAATTGCATACTATCTCTAAATTTTTTATGCCCTGCTAACGCATTTAAAGGGCTAAGTAGAGGAGTACGCAGCTCAACATTCCAGATAAAAGCATTATCTCCATTAATCACCCGTTCTTTGTATCCTCTTACAGTGGTCATCCCCCCTATACCATACTCCTCGCTGGGAAGAAGGTTTATGCTTGCAATCTGCCCTCTAAGATAATTGTGGATCGACCATCGTTTATAAAAATGCCCGATGAGGGTGAAGGCGCAGCGGGCGTAGAGGTATTTGTTTTTGGCAAAGGGGCGTAGAGAGGAGTAATTATGATTGGATTGGTCAGCGATCCACTGGCCGGGAGAATAAAAGCCTTCGATCTCAAAGGAGGTGGTAATAGTCTCATTTTCAAATCCAATATTATAGCCCACCATGAGCTGGGTTAAATTCACCAAATCAGAAGCGATGACAGGGCGCCCTCCTAAGTCGAGGTTATTATTTGTTCTTTTGAAATCAAATCCCCAGGTGAATTCATGGAGGAGGGGACCTCTTGTTTGGAGGGGAATATCATAGCGGAGGCTCCCTTGTAGGCTAAATCCATGAGAGCGGAACTTTGTAGCTCGAATGTTAGGTACTTTAAAGGGGGCATCTACAGAAGAATAACCTCCATAGAGAATAAGAAAATGGCGCCAAGGAAGGGGAGCTTCATAAAAAAGGGCATGCCCTTGAAATTTGTTAAAGTTATCTGAAGTAGAGTATTGATAGGAAAGAGTTTGGTCCGTTCCTAAGAGCTTTCCCCAGGTGAATCCGGCAAAGAGGCGGTTGTTGCCGATCACATCATTCCCGGTATTATCAATCCCTGCATATACCCGAAAAGGGTAGCGATCGCTCACAATCAGTTCGATGTCGGTTGTGCCCACCTTATCTCCTGGTGTATAGACTGCATCGACCCGCCGAAAAGGATTCCGGTTCATCCAGTAGAGGTCTTGATCGAGAATATCAGAGGCGATCACCTGGTCAGGCTCTAGCCGTATATAGGTTCTGATTTTTTCCTCATCTGACCACTTCTGTCCTTTTACTTTTACTTGACCTAACTTCCCTTCCGTTACAAGCAACTGAAGCACGCCACTTGAGATGTTTTGTTCAGGCACGGTAATCATCACTACAGGGCGATGATGCTTTTGATAAAAAGAGATCACCTCTTGTTTGATGGCAAGAATCTGCTCTTGGGTAAGGGGATTATTGAAAGAGTGCTTTAGCTCTTTTTTTAGTTTGTTTGGTTTGGCAGGAAGGTTAATATGATAGGCCAGCACTCCTTGAATGTTTTGATAACCAGCAGGGTTTAAGTCCTCTTTTTTTCCGACAAGAAGGAGCCCTTTAAAGAGAGGAGGGGCTGTTTCATCGGAAAAGAGGGGGAAAGCAAGGAGAAAAACAAGTAGGAAAAGGAATCTGTAAATTTTTCTAGTCATTGAAATAAGCATTTCTTTTCTATTTACCGAAATAGATAAAAAAATGCTACGCTCTCTTTACTTACTTTATACTAAATGTAAGAAATAAAATTACTAAAGTGGATCGCCTAACATGCCATCTTCGAGAGATCTTTTCTCACTAATGTTTAAAAACATAAGCTTCGAAAAGATCTCTCAAACCTGTCACGTTATTCAAACCAATTTAGTAATTTTATTTCTTACATTTAGTATTAATTTTCTTTAGCCATATAAGTTAACGATATATTTCGTGCTCTAAAGATTAAGCATTTTAGAGTCAGATGGTCATCTGTCTAGGATATAGGTCTGGTTTAGGTAAGCTCTTCCTGTTTGATAATAGGTCTTGGAAGAGGGGATTTCAAAATCATACGACTTCTCTTCCCCCTCTTTTTTTTCTCGTTCTTTATATTCTTTGCGGAAGGAGGTCCGATTATGAGGATGATCATGTGTTTTAGAAAGGCTTTCTTTTAGTTCAGTGATTATCCGGCCTGAAAAAACAGAGATAAGGTGTTTTGCATGGGTCAGACTGCCACTTTCAAGGATCGGGGTTTTTCCATTGTCTCGGTAAAAAACTGTAAAGGGGAGTCCCCCTAATTGAGAGGGATAATCAATTCCCCACACCTCCTCTGAGGTGTTGAAATAAAGAGGCGCTCCTTCAAAATAGAGGCGATTAAGGGTCCCTGAGATCGCATTCCATGAGCGATTGCCTGAAAAAATCTTAAGAGGAGCCTCCCCTGTGGAGATGGAAGCTTTGGATCCAAGAATAAATCCCCCTCCGATGGGAGCATAAGGAGGAGTTTTTTCCTCGTCGACAAGGATCATTCCTCCCCCTTCTCCATACGATTTTATTTTTGCATTGTTATCGACGATAAGCGACTTTCCTGCGATGAGAAAGAAGGAGCTTGCAGGGGCTAAGAGGCGGCTTTGCCCACTTAAGTGAATCTTTCCCCTCGAAGAGGTGAGGTGGAGATTGCCCCCTTGTGCCACAATATGCGCTGTGTCGCTCAGTGTAATATCTTTGGTTGCAATCAGGGTGTTTCTCCCTTGAGTAGTTTGTATAGAAGCATTTTGGGACAAAGCGATCTGCCCTCCAATATTAGCTGAAAAGTGGCCAGCGGTAATGTAAGGAGGGGGAGTTAGGTCGGGGTTGTCAAGAACAAGATCTCCCCCCGCAGTGATCTGAAGTGCTCCCCCTTTTCCATTAATATGGGCATTGGAGTGAAGGAGGATCGATTCTTTAGCAAAAAGAGAAGAGCTCCGACATCTGACGGAAGAAGATGCATCTCGTGTTCCTGTTAAGACGATATTTTCTCCTGCGTGAAGATCGATCCCTTTTTCAGAAGCAATAAATGCCTCTGCTACATGGGCATGAAGCATTAGGTTTTTTCCCGCTTTGATAAGGAGAGGTCCCTCACTTTGAATGGAAGAGGGAGGAGGAAAAAGGCCGATCCCCCCTTGTAATTCAACTGCTCCTTCTACACTTATCTCAGCTCTTCCTTTACTATAAATAG
>JACPWA010000012.1 GCA_016191565.1 Simkania negevensis
AATCGGACAATCGATCCATCTTCTCGGATCACTTTGAGGTTTTTGGGAGAATCTTCCCGAAGCGCTTTGTGTTGATCCCGGTAGATGATGTAATCTTTTGCCACATCGTGGTGTCCCAGTTTCATTAAAACGACTTCTACCAGATCCTGGATCCCTTCCACCGTTAAAGAGGCGCCCTTGGCAGACAAAGAGGAAAGTTCCTGGGTGATGAGATCGCATGTCTTTTCAATGGATGTCCTTATATCTAAGGGGATCTCCTCTCCTTTGGAAATCTGCTTGGTATCGCAAAAAGCAGCTTCTAACGCACGCGCGATCCTCTCCTTGCGGAAAGGGACGATGGCCCCATTGCGTTTGACAACCGTTGCCAGTTTGATCCTATCGTTGCCTGTAAGGACAGATGCGATATCTGCAGCTGAAGGAGAAGTTTTCGATTTTTTTTCTGAAGAGGGGTGGGTTTTAGAGGTCATAGATAACATTCTCCTTAAAATGTTGAAAGTGAGTATCGCCCGGAAAAATACCACATCTGGTAGTTCTTATCTTTATACACACCATATATAGTAGCCTCTTGCTTTTCGTCCACTAAAAAAAAATCTCATAGATTTTTTTCTTAACTTCTCATTTTTAGATGGGAAAAATCGCTCCACTCTGAGAAACTTGTGTTGATGAGGGAATTGCAAAACTCATTTGCCCGTTAAACTCGCCCTTTTGAGGCCAATTGCGCCCATTCTTCTCACCCAACCCATAAGGAGTTGGCCTCGTCAAATGGACCGTGGCAGCAATGCTGCCACTCGCAATCGGCCTCAAAATCATCGATTTTTCCGGGCAAAGCAGTTTTGCAATTCCCTCTGATTTAAGACAGTTCTTTTCAAAGGAGCTTGGATTTCATGCGTCGGATCAATTTAATTCCCAATATCATTACGGCATTTGGCCTGGCTTGCGGGTTGTTTGTTGTCTTCAAAGTAAATATGGTGGAACCAGGTTCTGGAACCTATCAGGTGTTGCACACAGCTGTTCTCTTACTTTTGCTCGCAGCTTTTGCAGATCTATTGGATGGGGCTGTTGCAAGGGCTATGCGCGCGGAGAGTGAATTTGGAGTTGTATTCGATTCGCTGGCAGATAACTTTATCATTGGAGCAGGGGACAGGACTCTCTTTTTTTGCAGTTACTGGAGCTATGCTCTTTTCCCTCTGCGGGGTTTTACGGCTTGTCCGTTTTAGTGTAAAAGCTGCTGGGATCAAAGAGGATCTGGAAGCACAAGCAGCCCATAAAAAGCATTTCACAGGACTTCCGATCGATGCAGCAGCGCTTGCTGCCGTCTCTATCAACTTGCTCTTTGTCTCTCCTATAGGAGAGCAGATGATCCCTCTAGAGAGCACAACCAAAGCGATCATCCTCACCTGCTTGATGATCATTTTAGGATATTTTATGGTGAGTAAATGGAAATTCCCCAGCTCGAAGGCTTTGCATTTTCGGGTTCCCTCCTTCCAACTGGTGTTTGTAACGGTGATCTCTGCCATTTTTTTCCTCTACGGAATCCTCTATTTCTTCCCCATCATGCTGACAGCCATTTCTTGGGGATATGTGATTTTAGGGTTGATCCTTTCAATCATCCGATTAGCAGCTGGAAAAAAATCGAAAACACTAGAAGATTTCGAGCCTGAAAATGAAGAGTGATCTGCTTCTTATAGCTGTTTGTATCGGTTTCTTTTCTTTTCTTTGCTTATGGCTTTTGGAAAAGATGAAGAGAAAACAGATTCTTTTAGAATGTAGAACCCTTCAGGAGCAAAATAGTCGGATCCCTCTTTTGGAAGGCGCCCTTCAAGATGCCAAACTCCAATTCCATGTAGCAGAGGAGAAGCTGAAATTCTTTCATAAGGATCAGGAGCAACTAAAAGGTGTCTTTGCATCTCTATCTTCGGATGCGCTCGAAAAAAATAACCGTCAGTTTTTGCATCTGGCACAGACCGTCTTTGAAAAGATCCAGGAGGGTGCAAAAGGGGATCTGGAAAGAAAAGGGAAGGCGATCGATGAACTGTTCACCCCTGTCAAACAGCACTTGGAAAAGCTCGATCGAAATCTGCACGAGATCGAAAATCAGAGAAAAGGGGATCAGGAGATTTTAAAAGAGCAGGTTCGCTCGCTGATTGAAACAGAAAAACAACTCCGCTCAGAA
>JACPWA010000245.1 GCA_016191565.1 Simkania negevensis
AAAAACTATACTTTTCACCTGCGTGAAAAGTATAGTTTTTAATGAAGATCAGTATTAGTACTTTTTAATAAAAATTTTTGCTGCTTTGACACAGCCCAAACATCAAAAACTTTTGAAATGGAACACTAGATGGCAGATGAGCAAAAATTCTATAAGCAATCTACCCTTCCCAATCTGACCAAAGAGATCAAAACACTTTCTCCCCTTCCTGAAAAAATCGGCCCCTATAAAATCGACTCTCTTCTCCGCAAGGGGGGAATGAGCTTGCTCTATCTAGGGGTACATCCTGAAAAACAGCTTTCTTTAGTCATCAAGGTGCTTTCTCCAAACTACATGACCCATCCTGAAATGGTGGGGCAATTTCTCAAAGAAGCCCAGATTATTTCGATTACAGACCACCCCAACATTGTCAAACTCTACGGCCAGGGGAGATGGGAAAACGGCCTTTATATTGCCATGGAATTTATCCAAGGGGTTTCTCTTAAACAATTCATCACTAAACAAACTCTATCGAGCAGCTCTGCTCTTGAGATACTACTGCAAGTAGCCTATGCCCTTTTACATCTTCACGCTCACGGTGTTGTCCACCGAGATCTAAAGCCAGAAAATATCTTGGTTAATGAAAACGGACAAGTCAAAGTGATCGACTTTGGAATCTCTCAGCTCACCTTTGACCATGAAAAAATTCATCTTAGAAAGAAAGGGCAGATGATCGGCACCCCTAGTTATATGAGCCCTGAGCAACAAAAAGATCCCCTACATGTCACAGGTGCTGCTGATATCTACTCTTTTGGAGTGATCGCCTATGAGCTTCTCTTAGGGAAACTCAGCTACGGATCTATCCAGACCTCTCTTCTACCGAAGGGGCTACGTAAGATCGTGGAAAAAGCTCTTGCTCCTTCCTTAGAAAAACGCTACCTCGACGTTGTTGATCTTATTGCCGATATCTCAGAGTACCTAAAGAAAGAGCATGATGTGGGGGCCTCTTCTCACAAAGGAGGCTTTCAGGAGGTATGGGGAAGGATGGACGAAGGTTATCATCTTCTTTTCCCTGAGGCTCCCCCTAAATGGAACCGCTTCGATTTTGGCTTTGCCAAATCAAAAACTCACTTTTCCCTCTCCTCTTTTCATACATTTCATCGCTTTGCCGATGGAACCTTTTTTGTCTCTATTGGAGAGGTTGCCCAAAATGAGCTCCCTGCTCTGATCTATGTTTCCCTGCTAAAGGGGATGATTCAAACTTTAATAGATCCCTACTTGGGCACCCAGGATAAATCTTTTCAACCGATCCCTTTTATCACTACCCTCAATAAAATGCTTTCCCCCTATGAGAAAAAGATCCTCTTTGCCTTTCACCTTCTCTACCTCACCCCTAATAAAGAGCAATTTTCCCTCATCTCCTGCGGCACAAAATCCCTCCTTCATTTTACCCCTGGGATCTCTAAGCCTCGCTTCATCGCTAACCAAAATCCTCTTCTTGGCTCCTCCCCTAACTATAGTTTTTACGAGACAATAGAAAATTGGAATGTTGGTGATCTTCTTCTTATTCATACTTTCAATACCAGTATTAAAGAGGAAAAACACATCGAAGGGTTTGAAGGGAAGTTAGAAGCTTTAACCGCAAAACATCTTCAACTCTCAGCACAAAGTCAAGCGGCTACGATTTTAAGCGATCTCCTTGAGGCAGGAAATGTCCCTCCTGATAGCACCACCAAAATACTGCTAACTGTCCAGAGAATTACTTAAGCACGAGCTCGACTTTAAAGTTGGTAGACCTTTTTTCCATTGTCATAGAAGATCTTGCGTTGTACCTTATCATCAAAGAGGCTTAAAGCCTCTTTGATGATGTGAAGAAGCTGTCCAAATGCAAAAAAAAGACTATCGGGAGGAAAATTGCTCCCAAATAGACACCGATCCTCTCCAAAGAATTTGACCCCAGCGAGAAGAAGCTCTTTACATTTTTTCACATCGGGAGCTTTTACTATGCAACCAAGAGCAGTAAGTTTAAGATAGACATTCTTATTGTCTGCAACTAACGCAAGCCTCTCTTGCCATCTGCTAACCCCTTCTGGAGAAAGATCTAAAGGCCAACCGAGATGTTCTAGGATAAAAATCTGCTGATCATATTCTTTTGCCATCTTAGCTACCTCTTCCAATTGATGATCAAATACAGCAACCTCAAAAACGAGCTCATGTTTGGAAAGAAGGCGAAGCCCACTTTGCCATTTTCCATTTTTCATCCAATCCTCAGCCCCCATCCCATTTACTCTCCCCAGCATCTGCCGCACACCGCGCACATTAGGAGACCTGCAATGGTCTTTGAGTACAAGGTCGAGATCAGAGCCTGATAGATCAGCAAAGACCACAATGCCATGAGGGAACCCATACGTGTCTGCTTGTTTTTGCACCCACATAGTTTCTAAAAGAGCTCTTTTAGGTTCTGGATGCGCTTCTACGTGGACCGATTTCACAATTGTATGAGAATGAATGAGCTTCAAGTAATCAGTGATAAGAAAGTCACAAGCAACCTTTGTGTAGTCTCCGATTAAGTTGGTAAATAGAGAACTACCCTCTTGCAGCCAGGGGTAATGCCCATGGGTAAGATCCCATAAATGCATATGGGTATCGATAATTTCGCCGTGATACATTGAAATTCCTCGTTTATGCAACCCTATAGTTCAAATAATCTAAATTTGCAAATAGGGGTCTTTTTTTGTCCAGCTTACGTGATTTTTTAAAGCGATTGGTTTCTCATAATCTCTTGTTCTTCTACCTCTCTTTTCTACGTACGCTAAATAATACCGAACACAATTAAAAATTGCAGTTTTAA
>JACPWA010000034.1 GCA_016191565.1 Simkania negevensis
ACTTCGAAGAGGGTATTTGGCAGAGCGATCATTTCCAGAGGGCGGAAAAGTTGCTTTGGATCAAGTAGGGAAGAAACCTCTGGCTCTCGAAAAAGAAGGGAGATCTCTGCTTGATTAAAGATCGGTGTTGGAATCTGCGAAAGAAAATAATGTTTTAGCATCTATAACATGAGTTTTCTTCCATATTATCTAAAAGTGAAGAAAAAAATCGCGTGCAAAAAATAGCTTCTCTTAAGTACGCTGAGTATTTCACCAAAGTTAAATCGAGGTGCTTATGAAATGGATAAATCGAGCTTTTTGTCTACTCAGTATCTCCCTTCTGGCTATAGCAATTTTTGGGTGCAATTCAGAAAAAAAATCTGCCTTTTCCCATTCCCGCCCTAAATCTCCTTTTAGAGGCACTTCTAGAGAACAGATTGTAAGAGTAAATATCGCTTCAGAACCACAAACACTGGATCCAAGAAAAGTTCGTTCCTTAAACGATATCAACGTTTCTAAGATGATCATGGAAGGACTTACGAGATCGGACAAAAATGGAAAGACCTCCCTTGCTTTAGCTAAAAAAATGAGCGTTTCTGAAGATCAAAAAACCTATACATTTACTCTTCGCGAAGCAAAATGGTCAAACGGCGACCTTATCACTTCCTATGATTTCGCAAATGCTTGGAAAAAAAGCCTTTCCCCTACTTTCAACTCTCCTTTTGCCGATATGCTTTATATTATCAAAAATGGAAAAGAGACTAAAAAGGGGGAGCTTCCCATGAGTCTTATCGGGATTGAGACCCCTGATGAGCAAACTTTAATTGTCCATCTCGATCACCCTGTTCCCTACTTCCTTGATCTCCTCTCTGTGCCGATTTTCTTTCCAGTGAATGCTAGAATTGATCAGCTAGACTCTCATTGGGCAGAAGGAGATGCGGCTTTCGTATCGAATGGGCCGTTTAAAATGGAAAAGTGGAACCATCAAGACTCGATTTTAGTGGCAAAGAACGAAAATTATTGGGATGCAGAAGCTGTGCAACTTTATCAGGTGAAAATGGTGATGGTTTCAGAAGATACTGGCTTTAAAATGTTTGCCACAAAAGAGCTCGATTGGGACGGCTCCCCTTTCTCTTCAATCCCTATCGATGCGATGCAATCGCTTAAACAGGAAAATAAGCTCCATACTGCTCCAACTCTCGGCACCCATTGGATTAGAGTGAATACAACGGTACCTCCATTTGAATCGAGCAAAATGAGAAAAGCATTTGCTTATGCGATTAAAAGACATGAGATCGTAGAGCACGTAGCACAAGGAAATCAGATCCCCGCTACAGGAATCGTCCCGCAAGCCATGGGACTCCAAGATGCTCCCTACTTTAACGATGGAGACGTTGAGACTGCTGCTCAGCTCTTTGAAGAGGCACTTTCAGAAATGGAATGCACTAGAGAAGATCTCCCTACAATCACTCTCACCTATGCCTCTGGAGACCGCCCTCAAGCGATTTGTCAAGCTATTCAACAGCAATGGAGAGAGGCTTTTGGAATCGAAGTTCGATTAGAAACGGTAGAAAGAAAAATATTTTTCGATAAAATAAACAAGCAAGACTACACCCTTTCTTTAGGTTCTTGGTTTGCTGACTTCAATGATCCGATCAACTTCCTAGAGGTGTTTAAAACTAAAAGCACAGGAACAAATAATACCCACTGGGGAAACCCCCATTATACAGAGCTCTTAGAGGCCTCTAACCAGTGCCCAAACCCTCAAGAAAGGAAGAGAATGTTACAGCAAAGTGAAAAGATCATCTTGGATGAGATGCCTGTCATTCCGATCTTTTATTCCACTATGCTCTACGTAAAAGATCAGAAGCTAGAGGATGTAGTGCTCACTGCTATGGGAGAGATCGATTTTAAATGGGCCCATTTAAAAGAATGAGAAAAAAAACTTTCTTTCTCTTCTTTTTTTTGATCGGCTCTTTCCTCTACTCAGGGTCGATTTCTATCTATAATGATAGCCCTTTTGTCCTCAATGCGGCGATTATTGCAGCAGACGGGTCAAGGTTAGGAACGGTTACACTCACTCCTCAACAGCAAACAACCTGGCAAGGGGGCTACTCAGGCACTCCTGTATGGTCACAAACCCCCTATACAGTCATTTTTACTTGCAAAACAGGGAAGCAATTTGGAGTGTTTAGCAACGTGCAATCAGGAGCAACTATCAACGTCCTTTCCTCTACGGGAGATCGCTATTGCGAACCTCCTAAAGAGGGAGAAACCCCTACTACTCCTGACCAGCCACCTCATCAAAACCCAGCTGAGCTTTATCACGATCCGATCTACGGCCCTCCTTAATTGTTGTACAGCAATAAGCTCCGGAACAATGGGTTTTATATAAAATGCGCTTTACCTTACTTGGGTAAATATGAAAAATAGGTTCTGGGCCGTTTATCTAAATTAGCTGCTTTAGCAAAGGCTTCTGGGTGGCCTTATCAAGGTAAATTTAATTAAATATAGTACTGTTAACAAAGTAAGCGGGTCATTTTCATAATCCCAGGGTAGATACGTGCTATAAAAGCACGGTTGATTTTTTACTTTGTTAACAGTGCCATATCGCCCCCAATAAAATCTACTATGGGGCATATATATAGACTCCTTTCGAAACTCCATTTATTTGCCAAAACAACGATTTTTGCCATCTCTAAAAACCGATTTTTTCAGCCATGTGTTCCCACATTGTCTTCAAAATCGTTTTTAAGACCTGTC
>JACPWA010000052.1 GCA_016191565.1 Simkania negevensis
AGCAGAATGAAACTAGAAGCTTTTTACGTCGATAAGCAATCCTTTTGGTATGATTTTTATCTTGTCCTAAAGACGATCCCTTCTGTTTTATTTTTCAAGGGAGCTTTTTAATGAAGAAAAAGAAAATGTATCCTTTTTTTCTTATCTCCCTTTTTTTTGCTCTTTTTGGATCAGCTCTGTTTCCCTCTTTTCGGCTTCATCCCTTTGCCCCTTTTTTAGCACTCTATTTTAGTCACTATCCCTACTCTTCCTCTCTTTGGATAGCTACAAGCTGCGGGCTCCTCTTTGATCTGATCGCAACTGTTTCTCCTTTTGGCTTAAGCTCGTTAAGCTATGTAGGAGCCACCTTATTTCTTTATCGCTTCCGGACCTATTTTGTAGAAAAAGCAATAGGTCTTGCCTCCTTTACTTTTCTCTTTTCCCTTATTTCTACAGCCATTTCCTTAGTGTTATTTTCTCTGTTTGGTGTGTTTTTCCCTATTACTGTTAAAGGAATCTTTTCCGATCTCTTCCTGATGCCTCTCTTTGATGGCCTTTGCTCTTTCCTCTGGTTTTCCTGCCCTACTTTAATATATCATTTGGGGAAACGGCTCTACTTTCGCTTTCTTTTTTTATATAAGGAATTTAAAAAGAAGAGAAAGAAAACAAATCAAATATAATGCCGAACATCATTAAAAATTGCAATGTTTAATGATGTTTCGGTATAAGGTTTTACATGGGAAAAAAGATCGATATTCCAAACCTTCTTCGCTCTAGGCTTACTATGGTCGCTACCTTGGCAGCTCTTAAAGCAGGAGAGATGCTGAAAGGCAGTTATGGAACAGAGATGAAAGTAGAGAGCAAACAGGGAAAGCGCGATCTGGTTACCGAATGGGATCGCAAAGCGGAAGCAGTCATCATTGAATTGATTAAAAGCCATTTCCCAGAGCATGGATTTTTAGCAGAAGAAAGTGGAGCATCAGGAGAAAATAAAGAGGGGCTGATTTGGATTATCGATCCTTTAGATGGTACGGTCAATTTTGCTAATAAAATTCCGATATTTTCTGTTAGCATCGCAGTTGCTTTCCAATCAGAAATTCTAGCTGGGGTAGTCTATCATCCCCTTTTACATGAACTTTTCATCGCCGAAAAAGGACAAGGGGCCTACCTAAATGGAAAAAAGATCAATGTGACCAAAGGAGCTGTCCTAGATAGCGCGATACTGGCCACAGGGCTTCCCTATAATGTTCATGAAAATCCCCTTAAATGCCTTGAGCTTTTTACCTACTTTGCCAAACTAGGGATCCCTTTACGCAGATGCGGCTCAGCAGCTCTTGATCTTTCCTATGTTGCTGCAGGTCGTTTTGATGGATTCTGGGAAGTGACCCTTAATCCTTGGGATTATGCTGCTGGAAAACTCCTGATTGAGGAAGCGGGAGGCATGGTGACAAATTTTGATGGAGAAGAGCTCCAAAAAATAGGTCAAGGACCTATACTTGCTTCCAATGGGATGATACATAAGCAACTCACTGACTCTATTCAGACAGTGCTAAAAGCCTAAGCAGGTTAAATGGATGAAGCTGATCGATGGAATGTCTATTGCTAAAAAAATCAGAGAGGATCTTAAGAAG
>JACPWA010000053.1 GCA_016191565.1 Simkania negevensis
ATCAGGTTGATCGAATAGGTGTTTAATCTGATCATAAGAGAGGGCTTTAGGGAGAGGCTTATCGAGTTTAAGAGTCTCGATTTCCTCTAGCGGATCTTCTATAACTTCCTTCTCTTTCATCAAGTATTTAAAAAAAGAGCGAAGGGTAGAGAGGTGGCGCACAATGGTCCGTTTAGATAAGCCTCGGTAGCTCAGATGGGCAAGATACTCCCGAATAGTCCTTTTATTAACTCTCTGAGGAGAAAGAGGGTCAAAGGGAAGTTTTTCCCTATTACCTAAGAATCGTAACGCAAAAGGGGGAGCTCTTTTTTCTAGAGGAAGCTTTTCGATTTTCTCTTCAAGAAAGTTTTTAAAAGAATTGAGATCAACAAGGTAATTACGGAGAGTATGCTCTGAGAAGTTGCAGACCGCTTGAAGATAGTGGAAGAACCTGTCATAGGACTCTAGTAAAGACACTCTTCTCTCCTTTCTCTCCATCATATGATGATCTTTCCTTGTTTTTGAAGAGGAAACTTGGTAAAATGGGAAAAAATTTTCGTTTATGATCACTTTAGATAAAATCTCTAAGAAGATAGGAACGCGAGTCCTTTTCGACGATGTTTCTGCTACTTTTACAGCGGGAAACCGGTATGGTCTAACTGGTCCCAATGGATCGGGAAAATCAACTCTGCTCTATATCATGATGGGGGTAGTAGAGCCCACTTCGGGCAAGGTAAGTCTTCCTAAAAAAGTCGGTTTCCTCAGACAAAATATTGAAGAATTTAAAGATTACCGGGCAATTGATACGGTCATTATTGGAAACCAGCGTCTCTGGAAAGCAATGGTAGAGCGCGATCTTCTGTATGAGAAAGAGATGACCGATGCGATCGGGATGCGTCTGGGCGAGCTAGAGGAGATCATCGCCGAGGAAGATGGCTACAGCGCTGAAACACATGCAGAGACTCTACTATCCGGAATGGGGATCGACGTAAAATTTCACTTCCAGCCTCTCCATGCTCTCCCTACCGATCTTCAGTTTAGAGTTCTTCTTTGCCAAGCGCTATTTGGAAACCCTGAAGCTCTTTTACTTGACGAACCTACTAACCACCTCGATTTAGAGTCGATCGGATGGTTAGAAACTTTTCTTCATAACTATACGGGAACGCTCATTGTAGTGAGCCACGATCGTCACTTCCTTAATGCAGTCACCACTCATATTGCCGACATTGATTACGACACGATCATCACCTACCCTGGAAATTATGATGATATGCTTGTGGCAAAAACAGCTCTTCGAGAAAGGACAGAACAGGAAAATAAGTCAAAAGAAAAAAAGATCGCACAGCTAAAGGAGTTTGTCGCCCGCTTTGGAGCAGGTACAAGGGCCTCCCAAGTGCAATCAAGGGTGCGAGAGATCAACAGGTTGCAACCGCAAGACTTAAAGAAATCGAATATCCAACGTCCCTATATCCGCTTCACCCCTCCTGAAAAGCCTTCTGGAAAACTTACCTTCAATCTGAAAGGGATTTCAAAGTCCTATGGGGATAATCGGGTCATCTCACGCTTCTCTACAGAGATTATGAAAGGAGATAAGGTCGCAGTAATTGGCAATAATGGAATGGGAAAAACAACCCTCTTAAAAATGATTGCCAAAATTTTAGAACCTGATGAGGGAACTGTAGAATGGGGACATCAGGTACAGGTGGGTTACTTTCCTCAAAATCATACAGAGATCATTAATAAAAAAGAAAAAATCACCGCTTTTGAGTGGCTCAAAATGCAGAAAGAGAAAGCCTATGATCAGGAGATCCGTTCTGCAATGGGCAAAATGCTCTTTTCCGGAGATGATGCTTTTAAACAAATCTCTGCCCTTTCAGGGGGAGAGACAGCTCGTCTGATTTTTGCCTCTCTCATGCTTCATAGTTTTAATACATTGATTTTTGATGAGCCAAATAATCACCTTGACCTGGAATCGGTTTCAGCTCTCGCCTGGGGTCTTTCAGAATTCCAGGGAACTGTGATCTTGGCTGGCCATGATCGAGAGTTGATCAATGAGATGGCAACTAAAATCATCTCGCTCGACGCAGCAGGAATCCATCTTTTTGATGGCTCTTTAGATCAGTACCTTGCTTCTCAAGTTTAAACAATCCTAAACACTTTCTTTGCTTTTTTTCTCAAATCAATTCTAGAATGGTAAACGCATCTACCTAATTGCTATGCTCAAGGAACAGATGATCTCTGCAACCATTACCACCTCTCCTACGTCCACCTCTCTTACTCACTATCCTGAAGGGAGTTTTAGGGAGCTCATGACTTTGGTATTTCCTTTAGTGCTTTCTCTTCTTTCAGGAAGCTTAATGGGATTTTGTGACCGACTTTTCCTCTCCCACTACTCTTTAGATGCTTTAAAAGCAGTAAGCTCTGCAAACTATCTTTGCATCTTTTTTCAGCTTGCCTGTATGCGCGTTGCTACGATGAATCAGGTGTATGTGAGCAAACATATCGGTTCAGATCAGAAAGAACTAGCAGGAGCTTATACTTGGCAGATGATCTGGTTCTCCCTTTTCTCTATGCTTTTCACACTTCCTCTTAGCAGCTTTAGGAAAGATGAGTACTCTCATTGCTTGGGCATCAGGAGTAGCGTTAGTTAACCGCTTAGGAGGTGATTATCTCCTTGTCCTTTCAATGGGCTCGACCCTATGCCTTATCTTGTCCCCCTTTTCAGAAGGAATAGGGCTTGCTTTAACTACCCTTGTGGCCTACTTTCGGGGAGCAAAAAAATGGCCTCACATTTGGCTCAGCCTTCGGGCCTCCTCTTTTGCCCTTTTGCTTGAACTTCTTCTCCTTTCTCTCCCCTTTTATTTTTTCCGCGAAAAGATGCTTGATCTTTTCTTTAAAGAGAACTTAAGCGCAGAATCGCTCTCTACTCTTAGGCTAAGTTGTTATTGGTTATGGCTCTTCTTTTTCTTAGAAGGCTGGGGCTACATCGGCATATGCCTTCTTACTGGACTGGAAGAAACTTTTTACCTTCTCAAAATAAATCTGATTATCAATTGGCCTACCGTTTTCTTCCCGATTTACTTCGGCTTTCTGAAGGCAGTAGCTCCTCTACCTTTAATACTGTATGGTAAGTAGCATTTTTATATACAATAGTCCGCTTTTCAGGGTTTAAAGTGACCTTTGTTGTCTCCTCTTCCCCATCCTTTTTTACCCATCTTAGCTCAAACATATTCTGCTTTCTATCTACTTCCTTAAAACCTTTCACACGAGTTTCCTGAAGCAATTGTTCTTTTACATTCATGAACCATGTTGTTTGATCTACTTGACTTATTCTAGACATAATATCCTCCTTAATTAAAACTGTTTAACGGTCTAAAAAAATTAACTGTTTTCATTTCTACCTTCTTTCTCATCAAAATACCCTCTTGCAAAATCAATTTGGCGCGTATCTAAGCGGTAACATCCATTCAGTAATGGATGTTTCACTGAATACTCATTTTCATAAATAAGAGGAATCACAGGAAAAGACTTTATTAAGATCGATTCAGCTTCAGCAAAAGCTCTAGATTGTTTTTCTTTTATTTTCTCTTCTACCGCTTCTGCTATCTTTTTTTTATATTCATCGCTTTCCCATTTTGAGAAGTTGACTGGGTGTTCTTTCTCTTGAAAAACATTAAGCGTATAGATTGGACTATCTACCAGAGGCTTCCACCCGATCCCTGCTATCTGATAATCTCCTTGATATACTTTAGAAAAAAGTTCTTTCCATTCATTTTCCTCAACTCTACAATCGATACCTAAAACTTCTCGCCATTGTTTAGTTATTGCTAAAGCTATTTCATCTCTGATTCCAGAGGCAATAATACACAGTTTTAGCGTAGGAAGGGAAATAGAGCTAAAACCACTTTCTTTAAGGCCTAAAGCGAAATATTCCCGGACTTTTGCCACATTCCTTTGTTTAAGAAGAGGATCGAAGCTCAGGGCATGCACAAGAGGGAGAATAGAAGTAGCGGCTTCTCCATCATATGCAAGAGCTTTGAGGAGAAGTTCTCGATCAATTGCATAAGCAAGAGCTTTTCGAATATTAGCGTTTTTAAGAAAAGGATCTTGACAATTGCAGACATACCAATAGATTTGTGATCTATTCCCCCACTTATGCATCCTATAATCTCTTTTGAGGGTAGAAAGAATGGTCGATGGATAGAAGGGGGTTCCTAGCCAATCGATTTCTTTATTTTTAAACATCTGATGCGCTTTTTGAAAGTTCGCTTTTGTAATCAAAATTCTATTAAGCTTTATCTCAGACTGATTCCAATATCCCTTATTTTTAACTAGCTCGTAGCAATGAGAATTCGCATAATAAAGAGAAAAGGGACCGTTGGAAATAAAATCTTTTCCTGCATGGGAAGCCCAATTGGGGTTCTTTTGATCCATGCGATGATTAATGGGAGCATATAAGCTACATGCAACCAGCTCAAGAAAATAGGGAGTTGGAGACTCAAGTTCTACTACTAGTTCAGAATCAGAAACGACATAAATACCGAGTTTATCAACAGAGAGCTGTCCACTTTTTACTGCTCTAGCATGTTTAATGGGATAGAAAAGGTAGGAAAAAGGAGTGTGAAAGCGGGGTGAGAGAATCGTCTTCCAAGCATAAGCAAAGTCCTGAGAAGTCACTCGGTCTCCATTTGACCAAAAAGCTTTACGCAGCTCAAATTTATAGATTTTTTGATCTTTAGAAATGGTGTATCGCTTTGCCATAGCCAAGCTAAGTTTTTTCTTCCCATCGAATCGCATGAGACCTTCGAAAAGGATCTTTAAAATTGTTTCAGAAACCTCTCCACCACCTAACCTAGGGTCAAACGAAAGCGGATTATGAGGAATAGGAATGCGCAACGTTTGTCTTTCCTTTTGCTTCAGATCGATCTCATGCATCCTCTTTTCGAGAGTTTCAAGAAGGAGCTCAGAAGATTTCTCACTTTGGCTTGGACAAATGACCCCTATGATATAGTTATCTTTTTCCTTAAAAGAAGTTTCAATCAATGACGAGCGTTTTGATTGATCCAACAAAAGAGAAGTTAAAAGATTTAGAATTTCCTTTTTAAACGTGGGATTAGCAATTCTTAAAGCTATATATAGATTCCCCCCCTGTCTAATTGATTTGAGAAGAGAACCCTCTCCAAGGGAGGAGGTTTTCAGCATTTCAAAACATAGAGTAAAGAGGATCTTAAATGATTCTAAAGGAAGGGT
>JACPWA010000220.1 GCA_016191565.1 Simkania negevensis
GGTGCCGCAGCTTTTGTTCTCCAACCTGGTGTTTTCACTTTTTGATTAATAATTTCAAAAGAGAGCTCCTCTCCTTCCTGTTTTATTTCGGAAGAGAGCGATTCGAGGGCAGTATTAGAAAAAAAGAGCTTTTGCATTGCCTCCGTCTTTTCTAAAAAAGTAGGAAAAGGGAGGAAAGAAGACCTAGAAAAAGCAGGGTGGTCTTTAAGTTTAACTAATCGATCTTCAATAGCCAAAAGATCATCGAAGCAGACAATTGACTCTTTCCCAATCAGATCGAGCAGATAAGAAGTTCCTTGCTCTAGAAGGAGCTTTTCACTAGCTGGAGACAAGAGGAAGCTCTCTACCTTCTCAATCGATTTTTGACTCATCGGATCATAGGTGCGGATCTCTTCAACCTCGTCTCCAAAAAATTCGACCCGGTAGGGAAGGGCTGCAGAGATAGGAAAAAGATCGATGATCCCCCCACGCACAGCACATTCTCCTTTCTCGACGGCTACCGATTTTCTTTCATAGCCGAGATGAGAAAGGGTGGTAGGAAGGGTGTCGAAGGAAAGATGTGATCCCTTTTTCCAGATAGAAAGATGCTTTTGGAGAAGGGAAGGGGAGGGGATCATTTGAAGAGCCCCCTGCAGAGGGGTGAGGATCAGATGAGGCCCTTTTTGGGTGAGGAGCTGATGGAGCACCTCAAATCTCTTGCCCACAAGATCGAGATTAGGGGACATCTCCTCTCCAGGAAGAGTGTCCCACGCAGGAAAGAGATAAGGAGAGAAGGGAGAAAGAAGTTTTAAGTCTTGGATCAGATGATCCTCCCGCTCTCCCCCTGTGATTACGAGAAGATTTTTTCCTCTGAATTCTAAGAGAAGATGAATCAAAGATGCTTTTGGGGTGTCCCAGAGAGATTCAAGAAGAAGGGAGGAGCTTTCCTCAAGAGCTTTTTTAAAAGTTTGGAAAAAAGGGCTTTGTTTCAGTTGGTTTAGGATCATAAAAAAGTAGCAAGGCTCTGCTTAACTTTTTCAAAAGCAAGAGGAAGCGCCTCAGGTTTTTTCCCTCCCCCTTGGGCAAGATCCTCTTTTCCCCCTCCAGAGCCTTCGATAAGGGGAGCGATTAAGTGGAGAAGATTTTTAGCTGAGATTCCCCTTTTCACTAGATCAGCAGAAACATAAAGGAGAACTTAAGGAAGAGGCAAGATCGCTGAGCCCCCTTTTTCTGACCTCTTCACACTGCGTTTTAAAATGATCTCTTTCTTGCAAGAGGGCTTCTAAAGCGCCATTTAATTCTCGGGGGGTAGTTTTAAGAAGGGAAGAGAGAGAAATAAGCTGCTCCTGAGTTTGGTAGTGGAGCGCCCTTGCCGCTTCTCCGATCACCGCTTCTATACGGCGCACTCCCTTGGCGATGCTCCCCTCTTTGACAATCTGAAACAGGCCGATCGAGCCAGTCAGTTTAACATGAGTACCACCGCAAAGCTCTTTTGAAAACCCATCGATGTCGACCACGCGCACTTTCTTACCATATTTCTCACCGAAAAACTGTTTGATTTCAGAGTGTTTTTGCGCCTCATCAAAAGAGAGCTCATAGGTAGTCACAGGGAGATTAGCCCAGATCTTTTGATTGACAAGAGTTTCTATCTGTTTCAGTTCTTCTGAGGTAAGTGACTTATGATGGTTAAAGTCAAAGCGGAGCCGATCAGGGGCAACTAAAGAACCTGCTTGTCTAATATGAGGGCCTAAAACTTCGGTTAAGGCATAGTGAAGAAGATGGGTAGCAGTGTGGTATTTCTCGATTTCCTTTCTTCTTTTCTGGTCAATTAAGGCAGTTAAAGGCTCTCCTAAAAAAAGAGTTCCTTCTTTAAGGAGCCCCACATGTGCAATGACCCCTGGAAAGGGGCAGGTGCACTCCTTGACCAGAAAGAGAGCTTTATCATGAGAAAGCTTTCCGCTGTCTCCTACCTGTCCCCCCTTTTCTGGGTAGAAGGGGGTTTGATCTAAGATCACTACACCCTCCTCTCCTTTCTCCAGAGTGTCTACCAATTTTCCTTCTTTAAAAATACCGGTGATTGAAGCAGTGCTTTCTTCATTCCTAAGCCCAAGAAAAGCAGAAGTGCCATGGGTTTTCACAAATTCTTCAAAGAGGTTTTCCTGGGCTACTTCTTTTTCTCCCATTTTCACCCCTCTTGACTTTTCTTTTGCCTCTTCTTCGAGAAGTTCGTATGCTTCGAGATTCACAGTGAGCTCCCCATCTTTGGCAATCAGGAGGATCTCTTCTATTGGAAAGCCATAGGTGTCTTTTAATTTAAAAGCCTGTTCTCCTGAGATCTCTCTATTTTCACTTTTTTCCGCATGCTCGATGATTTTTTGAAGGATTCCTCCCCCCCGTTTTAGGGTGCGCAGAAAGCTTTCTTCTTCACTCATCACGAGTTCCTCGATCCGTTTTTTGGCAGAAAGGAGCTCAGGGTAATCTTTCCCCATGAGTTGAACTACTTGGGCGGTAAGTTTATAGAGAAAAGGATCATTTAGCCCTAGCTTTCTTCCATAGCGGGTAGCACGCCTTAAAATCTTTCTTAAAACATAGCCCCGTTGAATGTTGCTTGGCTCTGCTCCATCGGCAATGGCAAAGGAAAGGGTGCGGACATGGTCTGCAATGACATGGAAAGAGGGAGCGAGATCGCTTTCTCTTTGATAAGAAATCTTTGTCATCTCTTCAATAGAGGAGATGACCGAACGTAAAATATCTGTTTCGAAAACGGTGGGAAGATCGTGGAGGATAGAGAGGATTCTCTCTAGGCCAGCTCCTGTATCAACAGATTGTTTGGGAAGGGGGGACATTTTCCCATTTGCTTCCCGATTAAACTGCATAAAGACCAGATTCCAAAATTCCAAGAAGCGTTTTCCAGAGTGATCTTCTAAAGGGTTTTTTTGCGGCCCATATTTTTCCCCTAGGTCATAATAGAGCTCCGTGCAAGGGCCACAGGGGCCTGTATCTCCCATAGACCAAAAGTTCTCTTCTTCTCCAAAGCGGACAATTTTCTTCTTTCCTACGATTTTATCCCAGATCTGAAAGGCCTCCTCATCTTCTCGATAGATGGAGATCCAGATTTTCTCAGGATGAAAGGAAAAAACTTTGGTTGCAACTTCCCAAGCAAAGGTAATCGCCTCCTCTTTAAAGTAGTCGCCAAACGAAAAATTCCCCAGCATTTCGAAGAAGGTGATATGGCGAGCTGTATGGCCTACGTTGTCTAGGTCGTTGTGTTTTCCTCCGACTCGGATGCACTTTTGGGAGGAGGCTGCCCTGTTGTACTCTCTTTTGCTTTTTCCGAGAAAGACATCTTTGAACTGGTTCATCCCCGCATTGGTGAAAAGAAGGGTGGGATCTTCATGGGGAACAACAGAGGAAGAAGGGACAATAATGTGCTTTTTTTCTTTAAAGTAATGTAAAAATTGCTCTCGGAGCTCGTGAGATCGCATATTTTGTTATTGATATCATTCAAACTTAACGATAAAAATAGGATAATTTACCTTGAAATGCAAGAAATATGGATGACGATCTTAAGAAAATCTTAGAAAAAATAGCAAATACCATTAGACAGCTTTCCATGGAAGCAGTGCAGAAAGCCAATTCGGGGCATCCAGGTCTGCCAATGGGCTGTGCAGAGCTTGGCGATTATCTCTATGGAGTGATCCTAAGAC
>JACPWA010000054.1 GCA_016191565.1 Simkania negevensis
GCCTCTCCTCCAATCTTAAAAGTAGAATAGTTACGTAAGGGAACTCCCTTCTTCAAGAGAAATTCGATCTCCATCTATTCTTTCCCCTTTTTTTGCTTGGACAATCCCATCGAGAATTGCATGTACATAGCTGCTACTTTCTAGTGTTCCAAATTTTCTACTCAGTCGAATCGCCTCTGCAATAGCCACTTTTAAAGGGATTTGCTTATCATGGAGGATCTCATAAAGAGCAAGTCTAAGAACATTTTTTTCTACCAGGCCAATTCTATCAAAATCATAGCCTACAGAGCATTCTTTAATCAGTCTATCAATCTCCTCTCTTTCCTTTTGTACAAGCAAAGCTCGCTCATGTGCTAAGAATAAAGTCTTTTTTGTAATAAAAGACCCATGAAATAGAGGGAAAATCTCTCTCACCTCCCCTTCTTGGTTGAAAGAGGAGCTAAAAAGAATTTGAAAAATAATTTCTCTGAATTTTCTCTGAGGTGCTGCCACGCTTTTTGCTCTTTATATAAGGGATAAAAGTATAACAGAGAAATTGTTATCAGTCATGGCATAAAATTTTATTTCACTAAGGTTATGATTCCCTCTGCTCTTTCTTTAATCTGAAAGAGTACTACGGAGCATCCAGGCAGCCTTCTCATGCGACATGAGCCGTTTATTGAGAAAATCCGCTGTGGCCCCATCCTCGATCTTCTCTATAAAGGGGAGCTGTTTACGGATAAAAGCAATCAAAGTTTCATGATCTTCCAAGAGAAAATGAACCATTTCTTGTGCCGAGTGGCTTTTCCTTACTTCATCAAGAAGACTAAGACGAGAGAAAGCAGAAAAAGAGGCTTCCACTAAAAAGCCTAGAGCGCGGATCCTCTCAGCCATCTCATCAATCACCTCTTGAAACTCCTCATACTGCTTTTGGAAGAGAAGATGGAAAGAGACAAAATGCATTCCTTTTACATTCCAGTGATAATTCTGCGTCTTAAGATAGAGTGCGTAGCTACTTGCTAAAAGCTTTTGTAAAAATGTAGCCACGTACTCTCTTTCTTCTAAGGCAAGCTTTGGGGGGATCTGTTCTTTTTCCATATTATGAGTTCCATCCTTTACTTTATTTTTCTATTTATCTAACGTTTAATTTTTAAAAAAACAATAAAAATAGAGATTTGTGTTAGGAATTTTCCTAGATTCAGAAACAAACGGACTAAATCCTAAAAAGCACCATATTATTGAACTCGCCTACAAAATCATCGATGTAGAGTCAGGAGAAATAAAAGAATGCTACGAAGCAGTCCTTGCCCATTCCCTAGAAGAATGGAAGAAAAGCGATCCTAGTAGTATTCACATTACGGGCTTTACTTGGGAAGAAATAAAAAAAGGGAA
>JACPWA010000069.1 GCA_016191565.1 Simkania negevensis
ATAAATTATATAAAATAATACTTTATTAGTCAATAATTATTTTTTAATTTTAGACTGTATAAGCTCATAGTTATTATAAGACGTAAGTGCTTGAATTATAAAATGATGACAGGAAAGGAGCGAAAAGCTCCAAAAACTAAATTTACAGACCCACTAGTCAAAAGACCTATTCTACGGTAACCGATTTTGCCAAGTTGCGTGGTTGATCGATTTCAGTCCCCCGCCTTTCAGCAATATAGTAAGCAAAGAGCTGTGCAGCAATAGAATAGGTAATAGGGGAGAGGTGGTCGCTTGTTTCAGGAAGAAATAGAAGATGAGGAGTGATCTTTGCTAGCTCTTTTGCTTTTTTGGGAGCAAAAGCTAAAATGGGCCCGCTACGCGCTTTTACTTCCATGAGGCTACTCACCATCTTTCCTAAAGTTTGTTCATTTCCACACATTCCGATAGTAAGAAGTTTTGGATTGATGAGAGCGATTGGTCCATGTTTAAGCTCTCCTGCAGGATACCCCATAGCGTTTAAATAGCTAATTTCTTTTAGTTTAAGAGCAGCTTCTTGACTGGCAGGATACATATAATTTCGACCAATAAAAAAGAAGCTTTCGAAATGTGCGTAAGTTTCAGCAAAGGTTTCGATTTTCTCTGCTTGCGCAAGAACTTCAGTAATCTTATTGGGAAGCTGTCTAAGTTCTTTGAGGAAAGATTGTCCTTCTTCTTTTCCCATATGCCGTATGCGGGCCATGAAGAGAGTAAAAAGGATGGCTACAGTGAGTTGGCTTGTAAACGCTTTAGTGGAGCAAACGCTGATTTCAGGACCAGCGCGGAGAAAAAGAGAACTATCAGCTTCTCTAGTAATGGTGGAATGTTCCACATTACAAATCGCAAGAACCTTAGCTCCCTTTGCTTTTGCTTCTCTGATTGCTGCAATTGTATCTGCTGTTTCTCCTGATTGACTAATTGCAATAACTAAGGTGCCTTTCGATATGATGGGGTTGGTATAGCGAAACTCTGAAGCAATTTTAGCTTCTGCAGGAATCCGAGCAATTTGTTCGAACATTGCACTTGCAATCGATCCAGCATGATAGGAGGTGCCACAGCCTAAGATCAAGATACGGTTGATGCTCTGCAGTTCTTGAGGAGAAAAAGAGAGCTCTTCAAAATGTGCTGTTCCGAACTCCTCTTGCAGCCGCCCCTCCATAGTTCGTTGAACAGTTTGTGATTGCTCAAAGATCTCTTTTAACATAAAGTGCTTATAACCATTTTTAGAAATTGCACTATTTTCAAATCGAATCGTCGCCGTCTTCTTTTCTTTCTTTTTGCCTTCTAGGTCATAGATGAAAGCCTCTCGATGATCAATGATCGCAATCTCATCGCTTTTCAAGTAGGAAATTTCTAATGACTTCCCTCCAAATGTATTAGGGTCAGAAGAAAGATAGCCTTCCTGCGTCTTTTTATCAAAGCCAACTACTAGAGGATTCTCTCTAGCAGCAGCGAAAATTTGATTGGGATGATTAACGTGGATAAGGGCGATAGCAAAAGATCCTTTGAGCTCTTTTAATGCCTTTTCAAGAGCCTGATGGAGATCTTCTTTGTAATAACTTGAGATAAGCTCTGCAATCACTTCGGTATCTGTTTCGCTTTGAAAAACCACTCCGGTTCTTTTTAGTTTTTCTCTAATCTTTTGCTCATTTTCAATGATCCCATTATGCACAAGAGCTAGCGTTTGCTTTTTGTTGAATTGGGGGTGAGCATTGATTTCAGTTGGTTTGCCATGAGTTGCCCATCTAGTATGTCCGATGACAAGATTAAAATCAAAGTTTTTAGCATGGAGTGCCTGCTGTAGAGAAAGAAGCTTACCAGCTCTTCGATGAACTTCGATTTTTCCCTTGCTAATTCCAGCGAGCCCAGAGGAATCATAGCCACGGTATTCAAGTCGCTTTAGACCCTCTAAGCAGATAGCTACAGGGCTTAGCTTGTGACGCTGTTTCTTTTTTTCGGTGAAAGGGGAGACATAACCAAAAATTCCACACATAGATAGGTAAGAGCCTTTTTCTTTAATTTTAGATAAAGATCTTACTTCTTTACAAGCTTGACATTTATAAGAGGAAGACTAAGATCAGTTCACATGACTTATAAACAATTAGATGAGCCGATTCGAGATTTTATTCACCCTGTTCGTACCGCTGTTCATATGGATCAAACGGTAGGGGAAGCCATCCAGTCCTTGCGTGAAAAAAAGATCGAAGCTGAAATTATTTATATCTATGTTGTCGATGATGAGAAAAAACTCATCGGAATAGTCCCCACCCGAAGACTCCTTCTTTCTGATCCTACTCTTTCTATTCATAAGATTATGGAGACTTCTGTGGTCACCCTTCATGGAGAGCAAACCCTTCAAGAGGCTATGGAAGTATTAGAAACTCATCGACTACTTGCTCTCCCTGTAATCGATCAAAATAGACATCTTCTAGGTATAATCGATGTGGAATTTTATCTTGAAGAAAGGATGGATTTAGCCAATTCGAGAATGCGCTTAGAGCTGTTTCAGCTCATGGGCCTTGTCATTGAGGAAGGGAAGCATTCTACCCCCGTTAAAGGATATAAATTGCGTATGCCTTGGATCTTTTGTACCATGTTTTCCGGGATTTCTTGCGCTGTAATTTCAAGGGTCTTTGAATTGGTCCTTGCTAAAGTTTTGCTCCTTGCTATGTTCATCCCCCTTGTCCTTTCCATGTCAGAGTCCATTTCAATGCAATCGATGACCCAGAGTATTCAGCTTTTAAGAAGACCAACACAACATAAAAAACATCTTAAACAATCTCTCATGCGGGAATGGCAGATCGTTTTTCTTTTAGCAGTTTCTTGCGGTCTAATCATAGGTTCTCTTTCCCTCCTTTGGGGAGATGGGGTGCATCCGGCTATGGTGATCGGCTTTGGAATCATGATTTCAGTTACCATTTCTGCTACGATTGGCTCCCTTCTTCCCCTCATCCTTCACGCTAGAAAGTGGGATCCTAAAGTAGCTGCAGGGCCTGTGGCCTTAATGTTTGCCGATATTCTTACTACTCTGATCTATCTCTCTTTAGGGGCTTATTGGCTTCTTTAAAAATTCTCGCCATGTGCCTTTGAATATGACTCATGACGGCTGCTTTTTCATCATCAAACTTTTCTTAAACGCATAAAGTCCAGATTAGTTAAAGAGGCTAAAGATGGAGAAAAACGGTGCCAGCAGTTTCCTAAAATAAAAGAGGCTATAATCAAAACGAGCACAACAGACCTTTCCCAACCAGTTATTAGGGATAAACCCCCTCGATGAGTAGCCGGGGCACTTTCTAAATTCCTAATCTTCTTCGCCATGGCCCTTCCTAACTCCCTAATCTTCCTCAGACGATTTTCTCTTTCCTTGCTAATGTATTCCTCTCTTTCTTTTGAATGTGTTGAGAATCTTAAGGAAAGCTCTAAACCGCCGACCTGAATTATTTTCTGTTGTAACCATTCGATGTGATTCCTTAAATCGTCAACTTGCATCGTCTCCTTAAACTGCCCCTTTAACCATGCGAACTGCTTCTTTAAGTCGTTGACATGTATCATCTTTTTCCCCTTTCCCTTTAGCCATTCAATATGTCTCTTTAACCATTTGACCTGCTCATTTAATTCTGTGTTACTACCTGTTAGTGTTTGGATTTCAACTGATAACGATTTAATTTTTTCTTTTAAAAAGTTTATACGGTTTAT
Source organism: Simkania negevensis (assembly GCA_016191565.1). Taxonomy (GTDB): domain Bacteria; phylum Chlamydiota; class Chlamydiia; order Chlamydiales; family Simkaniaceae; genus Simkania_A; species Simkania_A negevensis_A. The sequence continues at coordinate 3,733 of JACPWA010000069.1, forward strand.
TAATTCCTGACGAGTTTTGCGTTTTTTTCTGTTATTGCCTGAAGGGGAAATACCATTGCTGCCATCCCCGTTCGTAGAGGAGGAGGAAAAAGGTAAAGAAGGGGAATATTTTATAGTATATATGGGAGATCGTGGATGTTGTGAATTTGGGCCGCCACCGCCTATGGTTAATTGCATCGACGCCATAATTTCCTCTCCCGCAATTTTTAATGATACATGTCGTTCAATATTTTACGTTTGAAGAGATTTCATGTTAAAAGAAAGGCTACATGATTTCAATAAAAATTTTATCCCATAGACTTCTTGCGCCATTTATAGTGCATTAAACTTTGCATGATAAAATTCATCTGCGTCTTTTCGCATGTAATCTCGCATTCGAACTCACCGACTTTACAAAGTCCCTCGTTTTCCATGCTGCATTCCATGCAACAATCTTGCAGCCAATTTTATCATCTAAAATTTAATCCACTATAATCTGTTCGAAAAAATCGATGATTTCTTTGTGTTTTTGTTTTTCTGTTACGAGACATACCCAAAGGGGTAAGCGACGCAACAGAAAAACAAAAGCACATAGGAAGAACAGTTTTAGTGAATAAAGGGGTTTGCGTAAGGTGTCTAATTAAAAGAGATTTTAGAAAATCAATTTTGCGAAATGTTATTTATTCCAGCTTGGCCTTTTAAAGAAAAGAATCAGAAAAGGAGCTGAGCAGAAGATCACCATCCCGATGCCTAAAAAGAGGGCATAGCCCCAGAAGTGGCTAATATTAATTTCTGGTGGGGGATAAAAGCCGATAATAATAGAGAAAATAGCGCCGAAGATTCCGATCAAAGAGATCGCCCAAAGTCCAAATTTTCCCCCTGGCACTCTATAGGCTCTAATAACATTTGGCCTCTTATAGCGCAGGATGAGGGCTGCTAAAAAGAGAAGGATATACATAACTAGATAAAGCTGTGAGGCAAGCACCATCAGGATCCAAAAGGAAGTATCTACGTTTGGCATATAAAGAAAAATCACTCCAAGGATGGAGACAATCGCTGCTTGACAAATCAACATGGCAGTCGGCATGTATCTTTTGTTGATTTTATGGAGAAGAGGAGGTAAATCTCCGTCCTGCGCTGCAGCTAAAAGAGCTTTTGTAGGTCCAACGATCCAGGTGCTCATCTGACCCAAAGCTCCAAAAGCAATGAGAAGAGCAATGATAGGCATGCACCAGCTAAATCCATAAGCAGCCATAAAATGGGAAATGGCAGCCACAGAGCTTGAAACTAGACTGATTTCGTTTTGTGGGATCACGAGGGCGATTGATAGAGTTCCTAAAATAGAAAGTATGATAATCAAAAAGGCCGAAAGAAGGATTGCTCTTGGATAGCTTTTTTGAGGATTTTCTACATCTTTGGCATGCACAGCCGACATTTCCATCCCAGCAAATCCGAGCAAAATCCCTGTTAAAATTGCCATCTGTTTAGGGCTAGCTAGATTAGGTATAAGGGAATCAAAGGAAAAACTAATATGGATCGGATTACCTTTAATCATCCAATAGCTTGCAAGGCCAATAATCAGTGCTCCAGGAATTAGAGTGCCGAAGATAGCTCCCATCGTACTGATCCAGCCTGAGACCTTCATTCCGAGGAGATTAATTAAAGTTGCAGCCCAAAAAGCAATGCAGATTACTAGAAACATAAAGGACTTGTTATGCACTAAGCTAGGATCTAGGATATAGGCGATTGTCCCTCCGACAAAGGATAAAAGGGTAGGATACCAAACCACATTTTCAATCCAGAGAAGCCAAGCAGCTAAAAAACCGATCCGATGGCCTAATGCCTCTTTTACCCAAACGTAGATCCCTCCTCTTTGGGGCCATCCAGTAGCTAACTCCGCTGAAACAATGGAAACAGGGATAAAAAAAATCAGGCTAGCTAAGAGAAAGTAGAAAAGGGAAGAAAAGCCTAAATCTGCTGTGGCAGGCCAATTTCGGATGCTCAAAATGGCTGCAACATTGATCATTGCTAGGACAAAAACACTAATATTTCTTACAGGAGCCTTCATTGGAAGAAACCGTCAAATTGCAGGAGATTTTCATTTATTTCTAATTTAAAAGTCAATATAAGTCTAATATATGAAGCAAAAAATAAAGATTCTTTTTTTTGTCCTTATTTTGTTTTCCTCCTTCTCCCTTTTTGCCCAGCCCATTAAAGATACTTTAGATCAAATTGAGGCAAAAGCCGCTTCCTTTGTTTCAACCTGCGACATCAAAGGGCTTGCCCTCTGCGTTATGCAAGGGGAAAAAGAAAGCTCTATAGAAAGAATCTTTACCTTTGGAAATACTTCTGACCGGTCAGGAATTCCAGTTAATCGGTTTACAGAATTTAAGATTGGTCCTTTGACTCAAACGTTTACCTCTGCTCTTTTGGCCTACTTTGTTCATGAGGGGAGGATAGCCTTAGATGATCCGATTAGCAAGTATCTTCCTAAGTCGCTAAAAATGCCCAGTTATCAAAATCAGGAAATCACTTTCGGTGATCTCGCTACCCATACCTCAGCCCTTCCTAATCTTCCCTACTCTGTTTCCAGCCCTTCCGCATTTAATATCTCTCAGATGTATCGTTTCTTAACTCAGTATGAACTTACCAGAGCTCCCGGTTCTCAATACGAGTACTCAAATTTAGGTTATGCCCTTTTAGCAAACCTTTTAATGCGGATTTCGAAGCGCTCCTTTCCTGATCTAGTCAGCCAGCTTCTCCTTCAACCTCTCTATTTAAGTGACACTACTTTTTATCTCTCTAGAGAACAAAAAAGCCGCTCTGCGATCGGCTATGAAGAGGGGATGAGTTTTTCTCCTTCTGATAGTGAAAAGCTCTATTCTGTTTTTCTTGGTTCTAATGGCCTTTCTTCGACTGCAAAAGATATGCTTACTTTCCTCTCCTTTCAACTTGGAATGGAAAAAACTAGCCTCAATCCTCTTTTATCTATCATGCACACTCCTTATCGGAGCTTTCCTGCATGTGAAATGGCTTTAGGATGGAAACTTCTTCTTTTAAAAGGGGCAAAAGGAAAAAAAATGCTCATTTCTGAAGGTCACTTTTTTGGCTTTAGTAGCTATATGGGACTGATTCCTGAGAAAAAGCTGGGTGTTGTGATCTTGAGTAATCGGGGAGTTTTTTCTTTGGCTCCTTTAGGAGAAGAGGTTCTTCTTCATCTTGCTAATACCGAACATAATTAAAACTGCAATTTTTAATTATGTTCGGTATAAGTAGTCTTTATTCAAACGGGCTTAAAGTTTATTTCCTCTGCTCATTGCCATGAGTTGTTCATTTCCTTACATTTAGTATAACCTCTCTTTGACACCTATCAAAAATAGAGCTATCATTAATTGAAGGTGCTCCTATAGGTGACTTCTTGATAACTTTTTGGATTTTAATCATTCTTCTCACCCTTCCTTCCCTTTGCATCCGGTTTTCTATTTTTCATCGGAAGCAATTGCCTAGTATTTTCCTTTTTTTTTCTTATCTAACAGGAACAAGCCAAGACTTTTTTATCTCATTTCAACAACTTTTTTTCTTCCTTCTTTTTAAAACCCTTTTTCCAGCACTCGTCCCTTTTATTTTTTGGATATTTGTCCTCGCTTCCTCCCTATTGCAGCTCCATATTCTTTTTGATGGCCTTTTATATCATAAAACAGGGATCCGAATGGAGATCTCTTTTCTTTCTTTTCTCAATGATATCCGCTGTTTTTGGGACTCGGCAAAAGAAAAAAAGATTCTCCGCTATTTGCCTGGAGGGCTCTGCTTCCTCGCTCTTCCTTTTTTTGCCTACTGGAAGTATGGCAACTTTCTGACAACTTTCGCTCCTTTTTATAGGTGGGGGCTTTACTTAGGCGCTTTTGGATTGTTTGGTGCTCTCCTTTTGCCCAAAAAACTTGCTTATGCTACCGATAACATTGTTTTCCAGCATGAAATCTACTTTGTACAAAAATTTTATCGCTTCTTAAAGCGGAAAAAAGACCGCACCGATCTGCCCTTCTTAGTAACAAGATTTTTTGCTCCGCAAAATGAAAAAAAAAGCTACCCTTCTTCAGAATATCCTCTTTTTAAATATACCCACTCCTTTAATGGAGAAAAAGCCTTTCACCTTAAGCTAGAAAAAAATGAAAAGCCCCATTTGATTTTTCTCTTTCTTGAATCATTTCGAGCAAAAGATATAGGGTGTTTCGGTAGCGAAAAAGGAATCACTCCTCAATTTGATCGACTGGCAAAAGAGGGGATCCTCTTTCCTAACTTTTATGCGAATTCGATTAAGACATCACGTGCAGTGATCTCCTCTCTATTTGGAATCCCTTCTGACATTGATGGTTCAGAAACAGCTTCCAGAGCAGATACTCCCTTTATTGGAATTCCTCATTTTATGAAAGGAAAGGAATATCAGACTGCCTACCTTCACAATGGACCGGTTGATTTCGAAAACCAGGATATCTTTTTTAAAAGACATGGCTATGATGAGGTTCTTGGCAAAGAGGAAATGATCAAAAAATTTCCTGAAGCAAGGAAAACAAGCTGGGGAGTACCTGATGAGTTCCTAGTCCATTATACAGTGGACTTTCTTGAAAAAAGAAGAAATATCCCTCAATTCCTCACCCTTTTTACTATCACCAATCATCACCCCTGGAATCTTCCTTCTCATTATGAGCCCCCTCACTTTCCCTCCTCACTTTCTCGCACCTATAGGAAATACCTCAGCACGTTTCACTATAGCGATGCTTGCCTTGGCCTTTTTATCGACCTATTAAAAGAAAAAAACTTAAGCAAAAATTGTATCCTCTTTATCTTAGGCGACCATGGTTATCCCATGGGAGAACACGACGGAAATTTGATTGAACAGCGCTTTCTCTATGAAGAAAATATTAAAGTGCCCCTTCTTATTTATGCTGATGGGAGAATCCCTGAATCCAAAGTCATTTCTTCAGTGGCAAGCCAGCTCGACCTTCTTCCCACCGTGATGGATCTCTTTCAGATGAGCGGATTTAACCTTTCAATCGGCAGTTCCCTTCTGCGCCTTATGGATAAAAGACAGGTTTATTTCCATAATCCCTATGTTTTTAAGAACTTTGGCTGTAGGGAAGGGGCTTATAAGTTTATCCATACTAAACTTTCTCGCGAAATCGAACTCTATAATTTAGAAAAAGACCCTTTTGAAAAGGAAAATATTGCTTCTAAACATCCAGAGCTAAGTCGCAGTTTCCTCCACCATGTCAAAAGCTATGAGCATCTCTTTCATCGCCTTTATGCTGAAAAGAGCATCATGCCGCGCAAATCCTTCGAAATAGGAGAGCCTTTCCTCCCCGACCATAAACCCTCCGAGCTTAAGCAGAGCTGATTCTTTTACTTACTCAGTAATTTCTACGAATAGGGATAAATGTTTCATTTTTCTATCTTGCTTTCTAATCACATATAGTGGATTAAATTTTGGATGATAAAATTGGCTGCAAGATTTTTGCATGGAATGCAGCATGGAGAACGAGGCG
>JACPWA010000070.1 GCA_016191565.1 Simkania negevensis
GGATTAAATTTGGGATGATAAAATTGACTGCAAGATTTTTGCATGGAATGCAGCATGGAAAGCGAGGCGACTTTGTAAAGTCGGTGAGTTCAAATGCGAGATTCCATGCAAAAAGATGCGGGTGGATTTTATCATGCAAAGTTTAATACACTATAAAAACGATTTTGAAGACAATGGGGACACATGGCTGAAAAAATCGGTTTTTAGAAGTGGCACAAATCGCCGTTTTAGCAAATAAATGGAGTTTTGAAAGAGGTCTATTTACAGATCACTAGCTATGGACAGACAAGAGATTCCAAAAAAAGCAAGCCGCATTCTTCATCTTGTGCTAGTTGCTTTTCTCCTCATCTTGATCCGGATCTGGTATCTCTCTACAATTAAACATGAAGAATATCTCAAAATCTCGTTAAAACCGCAAAGGCATATTCTGATTCAGACGGCTCCTCGTGGGACAATTGTCGATCGTTTTGATATTCCCTTAGCGATTAATAAAGTTCAGTATAATGCTGCTGTTTGCTACGACCAAATTCGAGAAATCCCTTTAATTACATGGGAAAAAGGAGAAGATGGGAAGAGAAAAAAAATCTACAAGAGAAGGGAATATGTGGAAAAACTCTCTCAATTTTTAGGAGAGAAGCTAAAAATGGATCCGATAGAAATCGAGGACCTGATCTATGCAAGAGCCTCTCTTTTTCCTCATGCTCCTTTTGTAATTCAAGAAGATCTTTCTGAGGAAACATATTATCAGCTCCAGATGGCAGCAAGACAGTGGAAAGGGATACAGATGCAGATGGGGGGTAGAAGATTTTATCCCCAAGGAAAAGAAGGGAGTCATTTTCTTGGATATCTGGGGAAAATCGATCAAGAAAAATATTTCGCTTGTGCGGAAGAACTGAAAGAGCTGAGAGAATTTATGCAAAGTCAGGAAGAGAATCTTCCATCTCCCCTACCGAAAGGATTTAAGAGCCAAGAAGAGGTAGCCCTTCGCTTAAAAGAGATCGAAGAAAAGGCCTATACCCTCGGAGACTTTGTAGGAAAAATGGGAGTGGAAAAAATCTTTGATGAAAGGCTCCGTGGAAAAAGGGGGAAAAAAGAGATCGAGATTGGCGCAGGAGGAAAATTCATTCGAGAACTTCCAAATAAAGAGGAACCCATGTCAGGAGAAAAGCTAACCCTCTCTATTTCTTCAGCACTCCAATCGTTTGCCGAAAACCTTCTGATACAAAATGAAGAAAAACGGGAAAAGCAATTTGTTTCAGCGGGAAAAGATCATGACAAGCTCTCCCCTCCTTGGATTAAAGGGGGGAGCATTATCGCTCTTCTTCCAGAAACAGGAGAAGTGGTGGCATTAGCCTCTTTCCCTCGTTTTGATCCAAACGACTTTATCCTTTATGGAAGGGGAGATAAACGAAAGGAAAAAGTCAAAAAGATTGCCAAATGGCTGGAACAAAGCGATTATATCGCTGATCTTTGGGATGGCAAACGCCCTTTAGAGCGGGAATTTATTTTTTCGAAAAAAAGTGCCCTAGAAGAAAAATTCCTAAATTGGAACTTCTATCTTTCTACTATCCTTTCTCTTCAGGGCAATCTTCGAAAAATGATAGGTAAAGTTCCTGATCTTAAAACAGCTCTGCAGCTGCAGCGGGCAGTAAAAATGCTCATGGAGATCGGACACGCGGAAGAGATTTCTCATCTACTCCATGCACTCTATCCCTCTTCTTCAGCTCGAAAAAAAATAGATCCCTTACTCATTGATTCGATTCGGGAAAATTTGCAAAGAGAAGAGGTAAAGGTAGAAGAGCTAAGCAAAGTTCTTTCTCCTTACCTCTCCCCTCTTATATATCACGAAGATAAACTCCTTTTTTTTGATCTCCTTCTCTTGGCGGCAAATGAAAAACTCTATTCAAAGCCCCTTATAGAAGAAATTGGCTTTTTTTCCCTCCAAGAACTCTTTCGGCTTAAACAAGCATTTCTTTTTGTTCAAGATGAGATCAAAAAGCAGGTTCACCTTCTCTATTTCTCTCATGTTTTTCCTTTGTGGCGAAAAGAGCATTTTAAATCCTATCTCCATGAGAAGAGACAAGAGGAAAAGGAAAATCATCGCTATGCTCGCCCCTATCTCGATTACTTAAATGAAATTAAAAGAACCTTCTTTGAGCAGTTTTGGGACAACAATCGCCTCCTCTTTTTTCAAACTTTTCTCAGCGGCAAAGCTCCATCCTACCAGAAAAATGAGATGGCCCCTTTTCTTTTTCATCTTGCATTAAAAAGTCATGAAATCGCTAGAGAAAAAGAGAGAAGAGATGGAGTAGAGCTCTCCTTTTTAAAACAAAAAATCGGTCATCTTAGCGCGTCTTCTTTGGAGGCTCTCTCAATTGCTGCTCTTCCCTTTACTGAGCTAAGAGACCCTCTATTTGGGTCCTATGAACAACTCGGCAACTATGGAAGAAAACAAACCACAAAAGACCTTGCCTCTTTTTTCTATCCCAAAAAAGGGGTGGGCTATAGTAAATCATGGGCCTATAGTAGAGACACGCACCAGGGCTCCCTTTTTAAAATTATCACTGGTTACGAAGCTCTTTTGCAGACCTACCTTAAGAGAAAGGAGCTAAAGCTTCCCTTAGATCACCTCAATCCCTTCACAATTACTGATGAAACCCGCCCTTACCAAACCACACCGATGGGAATTATTTTAGGACAGAGGGCAAGTGGAGAGTGGATCACGCGGAGATATAAAGGGGGAAGGCTTCCCAAAAGCCATACCTCCCTTGGAAAGATCGACTTTCAAGAAGCGCTCATGCGCTCTTCCAACCTTTATTTCTCCCTTCTAGCAGGCGAAGTGATTGAGCACCCCGCCCATTTGCAAAGAGCTGCAGAGCAATTTGGATATGGAGAGAAAACAGGGATTGAATTGACCGGTGAGATCAAGGGGAACATGCCTGATGATCTTAGAGATAATAAAACAGGGCTCTATTCTTTTGCTATCGGCCAACACTCCCTAGTTTCCACCCCTTTGCAATCTGCGATGATGCTTTCAGCTATTGCCAATGGAGGAAAAGTGATCGAACCTACTATTCTTAAAAGAAGCGATAAAACTCCCAAGAAAATTAGAGAAGTTCTTTTCTTCCCTAGCGAGGTGAGAAAAACTCTTCTAGATGCTCTCTTGGAAAAACCTCCACTGCAGAGTTTAGTTATCGTCCTACTCTTGACCGAGAAAGTCAAACATTCATTTGTAAAGAAATCTGGTTCGGAGCTATTTCTTTTGAAGAAGATCCCTCCAAATCTTTAGAGATTTCTGAAAGAAAAGCCGAATTGGTCGTTGTCGTTTATTTACGTTTTGGAGATTATGGAAAAGAGGCTGCCCCTTTAGCTGCGGAAATGATTAAGAAATGGCGAGAGTTGAAAAAAAATTCATAAACAAGCTTTCTTTTGAAAGAATCCTCTCTTTCCTTTTTTTATCTATGACTTTCCTATTTTTTTTCAGCCACCAAATGTTGCAGATTTTTAGACCTTTTTCCCGCTCCCTTTTACGCACCTTTTTAAGCACCTTTCCCTACTCCATCTCTTTTTCCCATCTGTTCAATAAAAACATCCATTTTTCCCTAGTAGACCTTTTTCTCCTTTTAATCCTTGTTCTCCTCCCCTTTGCAAAAAAAATTGGTGTAAAGAGCTTTTTTCTAAAAGGGAGCAGAAAGTATCTTACTCTTATGATCCTATCAGGAGTTATTTCTCTCTTTTTTTCCCTCTTTACCTCCTATTATCAACAATACTTTTCCCTTCTTAATTTGGCTCTCATGCTCCTCCTTTTTCACGTTGCTCTGACCCTTTGTGAAAATAGAAAAGAGCTGATAGAACAAGTCATCTGGTGTTTTCTCTTTGTCTCTTTTCTAGAGTGTATAGTCGCCTGCTACCAATTTTTTTCCCAGCAGTCACTCGGATGGACAATAATCGGCGAAACTATTTTAAACCCCCTTGATCTTTCTCTTGCAAGTTATCACCTAAATGGAGAAGAAAAGAGGCTTATCCTTAGACCCTATGGAACTTTTTATCATCCCAATATTTTAGGAGGATTTCTCGCTATGTGTATCCTCCTTTCCTACTACTGCTATCTAAGTGCAGACCGGCTATGGCAAAAAGTTTTTCTTATCCCTCTGATCCCTCTTCAAATCCTTACCCTTTTTCTTACCACTTCACGTGGAGGGATGCTCTGTTTTGCCGTAGGCACTCTTATGTGGCTCTCGCTTATACTTTCTAGGAAGGCACGAGAAGAAAAGAAAAAAAGGAAAAGCCTCTCCCCTCTTGCTTGGATGGTTACCCTTTCCATTCTCCTGACAACCTTTTTCCTTCATAAACAATTAGAGAGCAGGGGAGGATTTATCAACTATAATTCTGTAGTTCAAGGCTCTGATGCAGAGCGCTTCCAAGATCAGAGTCGCGCTCTTGAGATGATCAAAGCTTATCCCCTCACAGGGGTAGGATATAATTGCTATACCCTTTTTCCAGATGAGATCCTTTCCCTTCCCCGCAGCCCTCGCCTTCCTCATAACATTTATCTGCTCATAGGAAGTGAGCTGGGCCTTCTTGGTTTAGGCTGTTTTCTTTGCTTTTTTCTATCCCTTTTTCGCCCCTATATCAAAGGCAAAATGACCCTTCTTTCTGCAACTCTACTTTCTATTTTAGTTGGTTT
>JACPWA010000071.1:0-2214 GCA_016191565.1 Simkania negevensis
AAGGAGAATTATGAGTTCCAATTTATCTGTTTTTAATAAAGGTCAGCCTTCTTTTTCCTCTACTACTCCCAAAATAGCGCTGCTCAAAATAAAAGTAGAGGAGCTTGAACCCGAAAAGCAGAATAAGGAAAGCAGCGAAAGCGCATACATTATACCCCCAAAAGAAAGTAGTTCTGCCTTACAGAAGGTTAAATCGCATGTTGAAGATCTGTTAAAAAACCTGCCAAAAGCGCAAAAAGTGGCTAATGAAAAACCAATGGAATTTACGTACTCTGGCGGTCTGGTTTCAATTTTAAGGAATATGCAAGCAATACAAGACAGAGTCGATAACGGAATGCTAAAGAAGGAACATATGGAACTCCGATCTAAATTGGTAGAGCTCAATGTAGAAGTTGCTAAACTCTCTGCAGAAAAGGAGATCTCTGAACTTGAAAAGAGAGAGTTAATAGATACAAACAAGCAGTTAGAGAAAGGAATAGCGGAGAAAGAAAAGGAAAAGGAAAAGTTTCAGGAGGAAAATCTAAAGCAGCAGGTAGCAATTAGTAAATTAACAGCTAGGATATCTCAACTAGAAAGCGACTTAGAGCAAGCAAAATTATTACTTGCTCCTCGCTCAAGGCTTTAATTTATAATAGTTATGCTTAAATAGCTTGTATTGAAATATCATTAGGTTGACAATAAGTCTTTAAATCTACAGAAAAGGTAAAAAAATGGCTACAATTACAGTTCCTACTCAACAATACGAAATTCAAGAGACTGCAAAAGATCCCATTCTAAGCTCTTATCTCGATACTTTAGATAAAAGGGAACTTTTTATTTTTGTGAGACAACTAAAGCATTCAAAAGAGTGGTTAGAAGTTGAGTATGCTGGTTGTGTGACTGAAAATAATGCTTTGAAAGACAGAGTGCGTATTCTTGAAAAGGAAAAGGAAGAGCTTAGTGCAAAGAAAGCTAAGCAATTAGAACAAGTAGATACAATCAAAGGCGTTGTACATCAGCTGACAATTGAAAAAGCAGGAATGGCTACAGAAAGTCATCATCTCAGAAAAAACAATGAGCAACTCGTACAGGAAAACCTTAACCTATATTCACGGCTTTAAGAGACTCATACCGAACATCATTAAAAATGGTATAATAGCTTTAGGTACCGTAAGCTAGGCTAAGTGCTTTTGCTTGATTAGCAATAAAAGGGGTAGAGCTTTTTTCAAGCTCTGCTGCTTGCGATAGCCCTTGCCTTTTATAACCGAGCAAAAAAAGTGCCTTGGTGCGATTAAGAAGGGTGGGTTCATGTGTGGGAGCCATTTTAATGGCTCTTTCAAGATAATTAAGAGCAGCAAGATTATTCCCCATTTGTAAATAAATGGCACCGAGAACCTGTAGATCGTAGACATTTTCTCCAGAGATCAAGACAAGGGTCTTAAAAAACTTAAGGGCTGCTTCATAATGTCCCTGTTTTGCGTAGGAGTAGCCAGCAAAGCGAAGATCCTCTAACTCCTCCTCTCCCCATCCAAGCAGTTCCAACCAATTAATCTTGCTCATATTATCCCTTAGAATACTGGCTTCTTTTTGATTGGATATCCATCAGCAGCTTATCCATTTTGATGATATATTCTAGTAGATCGACCAAGGTTTCCGCTTCTTTCTCCTCATCTCGATCTTCTCTTTCCTCTTGCCAGGGATATTCTGCCCCTTCTCCTTGAGCTTTTTTTTCTTCCCTTTTTTTCTTTTCGTCGGTGAGTTTTTCTTTAATTTTTCCAAGCTGCACCTGTTGCAGGTCTTCAGAACCTAAAGAGGGAGCCACTTGGAAGGTAAAGATGCGCATTCTCTGCTCATAAAACCCTTTCGGAGGGAGAAAATCGGCCCATTGCCGGTAGCGTTTCTTGAGTTGGAATAGAAGATCAAACTCGCTTTTGAAAAAAGGAAGGGAGACATCGATTCTCGCCTGCTTAGTAACAAAGCGAGATTCTTCTATGATCGACTTATCGAGATATTTTTGATCTTGGGCCCAACGAATTGAGGTTTCTACCCCTAGGTCATAAATCGGCTTTGCTTCCATCCAGTTCTCTTTTATTTATCTTTGACTCCTCTTTCCCCTTATATCTCCTTTTTCAATTAAATGCGAGATGGATTGGTTAGGGTCGTTTAAGAACTCGCTTTACCCAAAAATAAGAGCAGAGGGAATACATCTTTTGAATCGCATCCCATTTTTAAAGC
>JACPWA010000071.1:2269-3099 GCA_016191565.1 Simkania negevensis
TGACTTTTCAAAACTTTTTGTTCTTCTATTTCTCTGTAAAGTGAATTAAGAAAATTATTTTTCCACCCATTACCACTTTTCTGAATCTTTGTTATCCATTTAATTTAGAATTTCTTGAAGATAAACCGTTCTAGGAAATACAACTGCCTAACCAAACTTTTCTCAAAATGTGTTGCTAACTTTAGATTGCAATGCTAGGATGTGGAAATAAGTGGAAATCAAAAGATCAATTTTAATGAATCAGTTCTTTTTCAATGGATCTAGCAGCGCCAAACTCGATGAAAAAAATCGGTTTGTCCTTCCGCAGCAAATGAGATACGGCCTCATTGAACATGGGGTATTGGAATTTACGATGGCTTTAGGACTAGGAGGGTGTTTATCCATCTATCGTAAAAGTGACATTGAAAAGATTGTGCAGAAGTTTAAAGAGAAAGAACATATTGCAAAGTATCAGAAATTTTTTACCCTATTTTTCTCCACGCTTCATCCTTTGACTTGCGATAAACTTGGCCGGGTTCTCCTTCCTCCTCTTTTGAAAAAAGCAGCACATATCCAATCTGAAATTGTGGTTTGCGGCGTCCTCAGCAAGATTGAAGTTTGGCCGAGAGAAAAATATGAACTTGATCTTGAGAGTTATCTCTCAGGAGATGCGCGGGAAGCACCCTTAGTAGAAATGATGGAAGAGGTTTTTGGACTCCTGGATGGTGAAAAATTAGCAAAAGAGGAGCCTCAGTTAGCTAAGCTAAGCGATAAAGAAGAAGTAGAGTATCAAGGGATCTAAATGAGTCATATCCCTGTGCTATTGGAAGAGAGTTTAGAGTTGTTCAAGG
>JACPWA010000071.1:3112-4502 GCA_016191565.1 Simkania negevensis
TTGTTCAAGGGTCTTAAAATCAAGACCTTTTTTGATGGAACATTAGGGGCAGGAGGATTTGCTAAAGCACTCCTTGAAGCTCATCCAGAAATCTCTCTCTATTTAGGATGTGATAAAGATCAGGAGGCGATTGATCTAGCAAAAGAGAAACTCGCTCCTTGGAAAGAAAAGGTAAAATTTATTCAGGGCGATTTTTCTAAATTAGATCACTATTTAGAAAAAGAAGGAATTACAAACGTAGACGGTTTTTTTTTGACTTAGGGGTATCATCGATGCAATTTGATCAAGAGAAAAGAGGCTTTAGTTTTTCTAAAGAAGGGCCCCTCGATATGAGGATGGACCTTTCTAGCAGTTTGACTGCAATGGAAATTGTCAACCAGTGGAGTGAAGAAAAGCTGGGAGCTCTTTTTAGAGAGTATGGAGAGGAAAGAGACTGGAAACGGGCGGCTAAAGCAGTTGTTTTGGCGCGCCGAAAAAAGCGTATTGAAACCACCACCGAGCTTTCAAAAATCCTCCTTACTAGTGTAAAGAGAAGAAGAAAAATTCATCCGGCAACTCTTATTTTTCAAGCACTTCGGATTGCTGTGAATCGAGAACTTGAGTCTATGCAAGAGGGGATTAAAAAAGCCCTCCATTTTCTCACTTCAAAAGTAAGAATTGGAGTGATCAGCTTTCATCGCTTAGAAGATCGGATCGTAAAAAATATTTTCCGCTCTGCATCAAAGCCCTTAAAAAGTCTCCAAGAAGTAAGAGATACCCAGTTTCTTCCTATGATGAAACTTCTTTCTAAGTCACCTATTATCCCGACTCGTCGTGAAATTAGAGAAAATAGAAGAGCAAGAAGCGCCAAGCTGCGGCTCGCTGAAAAAGTCTAAATAACGTCAGTTAAACATAAATGTTCTATGGAGATGCTCGAATTTTTGATGAGATTTTCAAAAAAATCGGCGAAGGAGATAGCCAAAGCGCTGTCTTCAAACTGTTTTTTTTGGAAAGATTGCGAAAAGAGGAGCCTTTCCCTTGAGCTCCTATGTTTAACTGCCGTTAAATAGGTGATCATACCGAATAAGGGGGGATAAGATGAACAAAGGGCTTCTTTACCGTCTCATCTTCTCTATTTTTATCATCACCCTTTTTTTGTATTCCTATCTAGATAAGCATAATGACCTTGCAGAGTTAAAAATCGAAATTCCAAAACTGGTGAAAGAGATAGCTGAACTAGAGGAAGAAAATTCCTATCTTCAATATGAGATCAATTGTTTGGAAAACCCTAAAGATCTGATGGGGCTTTTGCGTCAAAAGGAATTTAGCCATCTGAAACAGCCTCTTGAAAGTGAGCTTATTATTCTCAAGAAAGAGAAGAATAAGGAGCGCTAATAATGAATAAAGAAGA
>JACPWA010000072.1 GCA_016191565.1 Simkania negevensis
AAAAGAAGCATTTGAGCTAGCTAGGAAAAATATCACTCTCACCGTCGAAGGGATCCAGGATCTGGTAGAAGTGACCCTAATGAAAAAGGGATATCATGATGTAGCACGTGGCTATATCATCTACCGGGACCATCATAAAGCTCTGCGCAAAGATGACCCGCAAAATCTCAAGGTGCTTCGAAAGGATGGGAGTGAAGCCCGCTTTAATCCGATTAAAATCTCTAAAACCATTGAAACGATTTTTAGAGGAGCTGATTCCATAGAAGAAGCCTCTGCAGAAGATCTAGTAGAAATTGTCAATAAACTTACCAAATATGTGGTAAGTGAAGCAGCTCTACTTTTTAAGTCAGAAGCTTTTCTTCCTCTGCATCGCCTACAAGACTTGATTGAAGAAATCCTTATGCGCGCTGGCTATTTTGCTCAAGCAAAACAGTACATCTTAAATCGGGCTGTCCAAGGAGAGCAAAGTGCTTTCCCTCCAGAAGGGAAAGGGGCTAGTTTAAAAAAGAAAAGGAAAAGAGAAAAAGGGGAAAGAGCTTTTGAAGTTCTGGGAGAAGGGGGAGAAAAGAAAACGATTGGCATTTCCCACCTTCTCGATAAAATTGACCATGCACTCAGAGGCCTTGAATCCTCCTTTTCTGCGGAAGAACTGCTAGAAAGCACTATTTTAAATTTTTACGAGGGAATCACAGAAAAAGAGGTTGATAACGCTCTCGTAATGGCTGCTAAGGCTAAAATTGAAAAGGATCCGATCTATTCTAAAGTAGCCTCTCGCCTTCTCCTTGATCAGATTTACCGAGAAGCAATTAAAGCAGAAGCAATCGATCCTCATCTTATTTTTGCACAGCAAACGAGCTTTAAAGAGTACATCCAGCATGGGGTAAAAATTGAACGCCTTTCTCCTGAATTATTAGAGTTCAATCTCGATATGCTAGGGAAAGGACTGAAGATTGAAAACGACGATAAGTTTCAGTATTTAGGGTTGCAAACCCTCTACGACCGCTACTTTATACATGAAGAGGGAAGAAGGTTAGAAACTCCCCAAATTTTCTGGATGCGGGTAGCCATGGGACTTGCCATCAAAGAGAAGGAAAAAAATGAAAAGGCACTTGAGTTCTATCAAGTCCTTTCAGAATTTGACTATCTCTCTGGAACTCCCACCCTTTTCAACTCAGGAACGCGCCATTCACAACTCAGCTCCTGTTATTTATCTACTGTAATGGATGACCTTGAACATATTTTTAAAATTATCTCAGATGATGCCAAACTTTCGAAATGGGCAGGGGGCTTGGGCAATGATTGGACCAATGTAAGAGGAACAGGGGCCAGAATTAAGGGAACCAATGGTCAAAGCCAAGGGGTAATTCCCTTCCTTAAAGTAGCAAACGACACTGCGGTTGCTGTCAATCAGGGAGGAAAGCGAAAAGGGGCAATGTGCGCCTATTTAGAAACCTGGCATATTGACATCGAAGATTTCCTAGAGCTTAGAAAGAATACGGGAGATGAAAGAAGACGCACCCATGATATGAACACAGCCAATTGGATCCCTGATCTCTTCATGAAACGGGTAAGAGATAATGGAATGTGGACCCTTTTTTCTCCAGATGAGGTGGCTGATCTGCACGATCTTTATGGTATCGCCTTTGAAAAGCGCTACATCCAGTATGAAAAGATGGCAGAGGAGAAAAAAATCCGCACCTTTAAGAAGATAGAAGCAAGCGTGCTTTGGAGAAAGATGCTCAGTATGCTCTTCGAAACAGGCCACCCCTGGATTACTTTTAAAGATCCTTCCAATATCCGCTCTCCTCAGGATCACGTCGGAGTGGTGCATAGCTCTAACCTTTGCACAGAGATTCTTCTCAATACCTCTAAAGAAGAAACTGCTGTTTGCAACTTGGGCTCGATCAATTTAGCAGAACATGTCACAGAAAAAGGGATCGACGAAAAGAAGCTATCCAAAACGATCCAAACGGCGATCCGGATGCTCGACAATGTGATCGACATCAATTTTTATCCGATCTTAGAGGCAAGAAACTCCAATTTGAGCCATCGTCCCATTGGCCTGGGACTCATGGGATTTCAGGATGCACTAAATATTCTCAAGATTAGTTATGCGAGCATAGAAGCAGTCCAGTTTGCTGACCGCTGCATGGAAATGATCTCCTATTATGCCATTCTTGCATCCAGCCAGCTGGCCAAGGAAAGAAATCCTTATCCTAGCTACAAAGGCTCTAAGTGGGAAAGGGGACTTCTTCCCATTGATACCATTGCTCTTTTAGAGAAAGAGCGGGGAGAGAAAATCGAGATGGATCTCTCTACGACTATGAATTGGCAGGTGGTGCGGGATTCGATTCGCAAACATGGGATGCGCAATAGTAACACAATGGCCATTGCCCCCACTGCGACAATTGCTAACATTGCCGGAGTGACCTCTTCAATCGAGCCTAACTATAAAAACCTCTATGCCAAATCAAACCTTTCAGGAGAGTTTACAATCTCGAATCACTACCTTGTTAAAACTCTTAAAGAGCATAATCTTTGGGATGAGCAGATGATTGATGATCTTAAATACTTCGATGGCTCTGTCTTAGAAATTGAGCGGATTCCTGGGGAGCTAAAAAAACTCTTCCTTACTTGCTTTGATATCGAACCAGAATGGATTATTGAATGCGCTTCAAGACGGCAAAAATGGATCGACATGGGGCAATCCCTAAACCTTTATCTTGCAGAAGCAAGTGGTAAAAAACTACACAACATGTATATGCTTGCTTGGGCAAAAGGGCTTAAAACTACCTACTACTTGCGCAGCTTAGGGGCTACTCAAATCGAAAAATCAACAATGGATATCAACAAACGGGCTCTTCAGCCACGTTGGATGAAAAATGAATCTCCTTCTAGCCGGATTGTGATCGATCGGGAAGAGAAGGAAAAGCCGATTGTATGCAATCTCGAAGAAGGATGTGAGAGCTGTCAATAATAATAACAAACTAAAAAAAGGAAAGAGGTCCTATATATGAACGTAAAAATAGAAGATGGAGTCAAAAAAAGAGCGCAAGCAAAAGAAAAGCGGCTCATTAATTGTCTTGGAGTTGATGTCAATCAACTAATGCCTCTCAAATACAAATGGGCCTGGGAACACTACCTCAATGGCTGCGCTAACCATTGGATGCCAACAGAGGTGCCGATGGCTAAAGATATTGAGCTTTGGAAATCAAAAAATCTTTCCGAAGCAGAAAGACTCCTCATCATGCGCAACCTTGGGTTTTTTAGCACGGCAGAGAGTTTGGTAGCAAACAATATTGTTTTAGGAATGTATCAATTTATCACAAACCCTGAATGCCGTCAGTTCCTCCTCCGCCAAGCTTTCGAGGAAGCTATTCATACTCATACTTTCCATTATATCGTAGAGTCTCTCAATCTCGATGAGGGGGAGATCTTTAATATGTATAATGAGATCAATTCGATTCATGACAAAGATCAATTTGAGATGAAACTCACCCAAGATCTGAACCGAGAGGATTTTACAACATCCAGTCCAAAGGGAGCTCAAAAGTTTCTTGAGAACCTGATCGGCTATTATATCATCATGGAAGGGATCTTCTTCTATAGCGGCTTTGCGATGATTCTTTCTTTGCATCGGCAAAATAAGATGACTGGGATCGGCGAGCAATTTCAATATATTTTGCGTGACGAAACAGTTCATCTCAACTTTGGAATTGATTTGATCAATGGAATCAAAGAGGAAAATCCAGAGCTCTGGTCTCCCCCTTTCCAGTCCTATATCAAAGAAAAGATTAAAGAAGCGGTTGAGCTCGAAATTCTTTACGCTACAGATTGCCTTCCAAAAGGGATCTTAGGACTTACGGCGCCGATGTTTCGCAGTTACACCCAATATATCGCCGATCGCCGCTTAGAGAGAATTGGGCTAAGAGCAGAATATGGCTCCAAAAACCCTTTTCCTTGGATGAGTGAGACAATTGACCTTGGCAAAGAAAAAAACTTCTTTGAGACAAGGGTAACAGAATATCAATCTGCCTCCACTTTAAGTTGGCATTAAAAGCTTCGAGCTTGTAGGATTTTTTTGCAGGCTCATAATG
>JACPWA010000073.1 GCA_016191565.1 Simkania negevensis
CCCAGAAAATTTTTAAGAAAGCTTTCCAATTCTGTTTATCTTCAGAGATCTCATCAAGTTCATCTTCCATTTTTGCAGTGAACTTGATATCCATGATCATCTGAAAATGATCTTCGAGCATTTGAGCGATGATTTTGCCGAGTTCTGTGGGTTTTAAGGCTAGCCTTTCTTTCATCGTATAAGCGCGGCTCTGGATCTTATTCATAATGGCCGCGTAAGTAGAAGGCCTTCCAACCCCCGACTTTTCCAATTCTTTGACCAGAGAAGCTTCTGTAAAGCGGGGAGGAGGTTTGGTAAAGGATTGCACCGGATTAACTTCCAGGAGGGTAAGGGGGTCACCCACTTTTAGAGAAGGGGGCAGAAGAGCTTCTTCTTCTCCTTGACCTCCTTCTTCATCTTCTTTTTCTTCGTAGACAGCTAGAAAGCCTTTGAAGAGAATAATCGAGCCTGTAGCACGGAGCACCATCTTTTTATTTGTATTGATATCGCATGTCACTGTTTCATAGATAGCAGGGTTCATCTGTGAGGCGATGAAACGGCGCCAGATGAGGAGATAGAGCTTGTATTGGTCAGCAGTCAGGTAGTTTTTGATAAAATCGGGAGGGTGCTGAAGATTGGTCGGACGGATTGCTTCATGTGCATCTTGAGCACTTTTTTTACTTGCATAGAAGTTGGGCTTTTCAGGGAGGAATTCCTTTCCATAGGTCCCGTCGATTAATTTACGCGCTTCATTGAGAGCTTGGGGTTCTATCCGCACCGAATCGGTACGCATATAGGTGATCAACCCCTCGGTTCCTTCATTTCCTAGATCAACTCCCTCATATAAACTTTGGGCGATGCTCATTGTTCGGGAGGGAGGAAAGCCAAAATGGCGGGAAGATTCTTGTTGCAGAG
This sequence comes from Simkania negevensis, assembly GCA_016191565.1. Classification (GTDB taxonomy): domain Bacteria; phylum Chlamydiota; class Chlamydiia; order Chlamydiales; family Simkaniaceae; genus Simkania_A; species Simkania_A negevensis_A. The sequence goes on from JACPWA010000073.1 coordinate 895, forward strand.
TAGAGGTGATGAATGGAGGAACTGGAGTTCTTTTCTTTTCTTTTTTTTCTAGGCTTGCAATGTTTAAAGAGGAATTTTTGAGGGTCTCTACGATTTTTTTAGCACTTGCTTCGTTGGGGATGGTAAAGACCGCTTTTCCAGGGATTTCCTCTTTTTCTAATTTTTTATCGTCAAATGCATGGAGAGACGCTAGGAAGGAGCGTTCCTTAGGAGATCCTTGTACTAAAGTGTGGATGTTCCAATATTCTACAGGTTTAAAAGCCTCAATTTCTTTTTCCCTATCTACAACCAGTTTTAGAGCTATAGATTGAACACGCCCTGCTGATAGAGCTCCTGAGTTCCCCCTTTTGATTCTCTTGAGGAGGATGGGAGAGATCTTGTATCCCACCATTCGATCAAGAAGGCGGCGCGCTTGCTGAGCATTGACCAGGGAGAGATCGATTTTGCGCGGATGTTTTAATGCCTCTGAAACTGCTTCCTTGGTGATCGCATTGAAAGTGACCCTTTGCACGATAGGCCCTTTGGGAAGGATAGCAGCAATATGCCAAGCGATTGCCTCCCCTTCCCGGTCAGGGTCGGGAGAAAGATAGACTTTAGCGCATTCTTTTGCTTCTTTTTTTAACTTGGCAATTACCTCTTTTTTATCGGGAAGGTTCTCATATTGAGGCTCAAAATCATGTTCTAGGTCGATTCCAAAGCCTTTGGTGGGAAGATCGCGAATATGACCTACCGACGATTCTACCTTATAGTCTTTTCCCAGAAATTTTTTCAGGGTTTTGACTTTGGCTGGCGACTCGACGATGATTAAAGTTTTTTTCATCTTTAGCAGCTATCTCCTCTAGACAAACTATGAAAACCTCATCGACTTGAGCGACAAGATTTTTCTGCTGATTTTTTATCTTACTTATCTTGAAGAATTTAATGCAATACGAGTTTTTAAAATCCTAAGTTTAAACTTACTACCACTATGAAAAAGCCTTGCTCTCGAATCAGCATATAAGATAAATTACCCTATTTCATGTATAGAGCAGCTCTCGAAGTATTTTTCCAATGAAAAAGTTTATTTTCTCCCTCCTTTTCCTAGCAGTTGGATTTGGCCTTGGCCTTGGTTACAAAAAGGTAAAAAAAGAGGTCAAAAACAGGAAAAGAGAGGAAAGTTATCGGATTGCTCATGCTTTCTTTCCTGTGCTCGAACAAAAGCCGTTTGTTATCCTCACCATGTCTTACAATAATGAAAAGATATGTGAAAGAAACCTTTTTTCACTCTTAGAGCAGGATTATGAAAATTATCGGATCCTCTATATCGACGACTCTTCTACGGATGGTACTTATGAAAAAGTACAAGCATTTCTTAAAAAAAATGATCCCAAGGGAAGAGTCACTCTCCTGCGCAACGAAAAAAATGAAGGAGCAATGGCCAACCTCTACCGCGCTGTCCACTTGCTAAAAAATGAAGAGATTGTTGCCATTGTCGATGGAGATGATTGTCTTGCTCACAGCGGTGTCTTAGCAAAACTCAATGCCTATTATGCCAATCCAGATGTGTGGATCACTTATGGTGATTATATTGAATATCCTAACTATCGAAGGATATTGGGAGATTTTTCAATGCCCATTGATTGGGAATTAGTAGGAAGAAAAGGGATAAGAAAACATCCCTTTACTGCTTCTCACCTTAGGACTTTTTATGCGGGTCTTTTTAAAAGGATCAAATTGGAGGATTTCCTTTATCTTGGTAACTTCTATCCAACCTGTTGTGATGTCGCTTCGATGCTCCCGATGCTCGAACTAGCAGGAAAGGAGCATGCCTATTTTGTTCCCGATGTGCTCTACCTTTATAATACAACAAATCCGATCTCTGATTTTAGAAAAGATCTTAAGCAAATAGCTGCCGTAGATACTTATCTGAGAAGCCGCCCTTCTTATTCTCTTTTGGGGGAACATCCCAAACATGATTTTATCCATAGGGAAGACTATGCCGATATAGTTGTCTTTTCTTACAATCGCCCTATGCAGCTCTATGCATTTTTGGAATCAGCAGAAAAATATATCACCCATCTGCATCAGACATTTGTGATCTATCGGGTGAATTCTGAAAGTTATGAAAAAGGATATCAAGAGGTTAAAAACGCTTTTCCACAAGTGACTTTTATCAAGCAATCTGAGGAAAATGCCTATCAAGATTTTGCCCCTCTTTTGCAGAAGATCCTCTTTCATCCTGAGGTTTCTCCTGCCCGTTTCGTAGCTTTTGCCGTTGATGACATCATCGTAAAAGATGCAATTGATATGAAAGAGGCGACTGAGAAAATGAAGGAGACAGGAGCATATGGGGTCTATTTCCGGTTAGGGAGTCATGTTGACTATCTTTTTCTACAGAATATAGATCAGGGAATTCCTAAGAGTATTTCTCTTGGAGATGATCTTTATGCTTGGCAATTTTCTTCAGGAAAAGGGGATTGGGCCTATCCACATTCACTCGATATGACTCTCTATCGGAAAGAGGATATTCGACTTCCATTGCAAAGTATGAAGTATCATAACCACAACATCTTAGAAGCATTATGGTCGCATCTTGCCGATCTTTCCAAAGTGGGGCTCTATTATGAGCATTCTAAAGTGCTCAATGTCCCTCTTAATATCGCAATGGAAAATGAATGGAAAAACCGACTTAGTAGCAAACCTATTGAGGTAAAAGAGCTTCTCGATAGATTCCAAAGGGGATTTAAAATTGATATTACCCCGTTTCATCATATGAAAAACCGCTCTGTCCATATTGATACAGAGGTGAATTACATTAAAAGAGGCCCATGAAAAAAAGAGAAGTCTTCTTTCTTCTTATGATCTTCCCAGTTGCCCTTTTTTACGTGTTTTTCAACTATTTCACAGAAGAGAGGTTTTCTAAAAAGCCACTTGTCACTATGGAAGATAGCTTTGATCGCCTGCTTGGGCTAGAAGGGGGGGGAGATGCGTTTATTAAAACAGAAAAAGATAGAGATGACCTTCGGTTTTATCAGAAACTTTACGAAAAAAACAAAGGTTATCAATTTCTTTCTAGCCCTGTGCTAAAGATTCCAGCAGAGGTGCATCTCATCTGGCTTGGCCCCAGGTCTTTTCCAAAAGAATCGGTAAAACATATCAGAAGCTGGATGAGCTACCATCCTGATTGGACATTTCATTTTTGGACTGATCGGGAAAGGCCTCCTCCTTGTAATGGGATGCAGGTGCATTATGTAAAAGATTTCCCTTTCCAATTTTTAAAAAAATACTACGAGCTCTCAAATAATTGGGGAGAAAAATCAGATATCTTACGTTATGAAATCCTCTACCAGGAAGGGGGAGTCTATATTGATCATGATGCAAGTTGCATCCGCTCTTTTTATCCTCTTCATGC